>CAYJUJ010000007.1:0-13218 GCA_964373325.1 uncultured bacterium | reverse complement strand
AAAGTCTTTTTGTTCAATGCTGGCTTTAATGGCCTGAACGGCTCCCCAGGCACCGGCCATGGTTGTAAAATAAGGAATATTTCGCTCAAGCGCTGTTCTTCTAATCTCAAAAGAATCACGAAGCTCTTTTTCGCCTTGAGTGGTGTTAATAACAAGGTCAATTTTATTGCTTTTGAGTGCGTCAACTGAGTGGGGGCTTCCTTCCCTTACTTTATTAATGGTTTTAACCTCTTCGATTCTTTTGTTTTTAAGATAAGAGGCTGTTCCTCTGGTAGCTATAATATGAAAACCTAGCTTCATAAGCTCCCCCGCGATTTCAACTGCTCGAAGTTTGTCTTCATCTTTAACACTGAGAAAAACAGTTCCTTTTTTAGGAAGTGGGGAGTTAACAGCGTGAGCTGATTTTGAAAAAGCCAGCGGGAAATTTTTTTCTATGGTCATCACCTCCCCTGTTGATTTCATTTCTGGGCCCAAAACAATATCTTCATGGGGATATTTGATGAATGGAAAAACTGATCTTTTAACAGCAACATATCGTGGCATGTTCTTTATAGGGGATCCTTCGCAGGGCGAGGGATGACAAAGAGGTAAATTGAACTCGGAAAGTTTTTTTCCGACCATCAGTTTAGTTGCTATTTTAACTAAGGGAATCCCTGTTGCCTTAGCTATAAAAGGAATGGTTCTTGAAGCACGAGGATTAACTTCAAGTACAAAAATTTTATCTCCTTGCAGTGCAAATTGAACATTCATAAGTCCACAAATTTTGAGTTCCTTGGCCAGCATGATAGCTTGGGTTTTTAATTCAGAAACCGTGGATGGGGAAAGGCTGAAAGGAGGAAGGCTGCACGTGCTATCTCCTGAATGAACCCCTGCTTCTTCAAGATGTTCTAAAACTCCTGCCACAAAGACATCTTGACCATCAGAAAGAACATCAACATCTACTTCTGTCGCATTTTGAATATACCTATCAAGAAGTACGGGATGATCTTCGGAGGCCTGAAATGCTAAAGTAATATATTTTTTGAGATTTTCAGAATCATAAATGATTTCCATAGCTCGCCCCCCTAATACGTATGAAGGTCGAATGACAAGTGGAAATCCAATTTGTTTTGAAGCTGCAAGAGCCTCTTTTTCAGATGTTGCAGTAGCATGAAAAGGCTGAAGTAACCCTACCTTTTCAATAATTTTTGTGAACGAGGCCCTATTTTCAGCCGCTTTAATTGTTTCTACAGATGTTCCAATAATAGGCGCTCCTATTTTTTCTAAATCTTCTGCTAGTTTTAAAGGTGTTTGTCCCCCTAGTTGAACAATAATGCCATCTGGCTTTTCTTTTTGGATGATGGGAAGTACATCTTCAAAGGTTAAGGGCTCAAAATAGAGTTTGTCAGAAGTATCATAATCTGTACTCACTGTTTCCGGATTACAATTAACCATAATTGTTTCAAAACCTTCTTCTTTCAAAGCCAGAGCTGCATGCACACAACAATAATCAAATTCAATTCCTTGCCCAATTCGGTTTGGGCCACTTCCCAGAATGATAATTTTTTTCCTATTTGTGATTTGAGATTCATCTTCATCGTCATAAGTGGAATATAAATAGGGAGTGTAAGATTCAAATTCAGCGGCACAGGTGTCGATAACTTTATAAGAAGGAGTTATTTTTAATTTTTGTCTTTGTTTTCTTATTTTTTCTTCTGAAGTATTTTTAAGAGAGGCAATCCATTTATCGGAAAATCCCCACCCTTTTGCTTTTTTAAGCCATGTCCCCGCGGAGGCGGGGATCCAAGATGACTTGGTTTTAATTTCGCTTTCTAACTCAATCATTTCTTGAATATGTTTTAAAAACCATGGATCTATGGATGTAAGATTGTATACTTCCTCTATTGAGATTTTTCTTCTAAAGGCTTCTCCAATCATCCAAAGTCTTTTATGACTAGGAATAGAAAGTTCTTGTTTAAACTCGGCTTTAGAAAGATGGGAAAAAGTAAAATCAAAACCAACTGTTCCGCTTTCTAAAGACCGCATGGCTTTTCCTAGTGATTCCTTAAAATTTCTACCAATAGCCATGACTTCACCAACTGATTTCATTTGTGTGGTTAAAACTTGCGGAGTCAGGGGAAATTTTTCAAAATTAAAACGTGGAATTTTTGTAACTATGTAATCAAGACTTGGTTCAAAAGAGGCTGGAGTTTTCTGAGTAATGTCATTTATAATTTCTGGAAGTGTATAACCTACAGCTAGTTTAGCTGCTATTTTGGCTATGGGGAATCCTGTAGCTTTTGAAGCCAAGGCAGAACTTCTAGAAACTCTTGGGTTCATTTCAATAACTACCATTTTTCCATTGCGAGGATTTATGGCAAATTGAATGTTGGATCCGCCCGTATCGACTCCAATTTCTCTAATAATTTTCTTAGATGCTTCACGAAGCTCTTGATATTCTTTGTCAGAAAGGGTTTGGGCAGGAGCTATGGTAATGCTATCACCCGTGTGGACTCCCATAGGATCAAAATTTTCTATGGAGCATATAATAATGACGTTATCAGCATGATCTCTCATAACCTCTAATTCAAATTCTTTCCAACCTAGAACTGATTCTTCTAATAGAACCTGATGTGTGGGGCTTTGAGAAAATGCCCAATCCAAATACTGATCAAGTTCTTTATTATTGTATGCAATATTTCCCCCAGAACCCCCTAAGGTAAAAGAAGGTCGAATGATCAAGGGGTATCCAAGTTCTTCGGCCACTTTCTTGGCAGATTTTTTATCTTTAATAACAGCACTTTTGGGAACCTCTAACCCAATTTTTTGCATAGATTTTTTAAACAACTCTCGATCTTCAGCCTTTTCAATAGCTGAGAGAGACGCCCCGATGAGTTCTACCCCCTCTTTTTGTAAAAAACCTTCTTTAGCTAACTCGCATGCAAGGTTTAGAGCTGTTTGTCCTCCAAGGGTTGGGAGAAGGGCTTGTGGTTTTTCTTTTTTAATAATTTTTTTAACAAAGTGTGCAGTGAGAGGTTCTATATAAGTTTTTTCTGCAATATCGGGATCTGTCATGATCGTAGCGGGATTAGAGTTTACTAAGATCACACGATATCCTTCTTGAGTTAAAACTTTACAAGCCTGTGTTCCCGAGTAGTCGAACTCGCAAGCCTGACCAATGACAATAGGGCCAGATCCTATGATAAGAATTTTTTCAATGTCAGTTCTTTTTGGCATTAAATTTTGGCCTCAAACGAGTATATGTATTTAACATCTATATGGGGGTAACGGTCATGTTTTAAACGCATCTTGGCTAAATCAAGAAGAAGTTGATCTTTAAATTCATCTTCTAATTTTTTCACTTTTTGAATACTCTTAACAATGAATGATTTTGATTGAGAAGGATGAAAACAAAAGCCACTGCCCAAGTAATATTTACCTTGGAAAGGAATCAGTCTGGCTTCAAAAATATCTCCCTCAGTTAGAATAGCTGTTTTAGATTCAGAAGCTTTAATATCTTTGTTATTAAAAAGATCTTTGAGAATAAGTTCTGCTCCTTTTACTTTCTTGAGTTGAAATAAACTTCTCAAGGTTTGTGTGAAGCCATGGTAAACCTCTTTTTCTGAAGGGGTTAGTTGATTTTGTTTTTCATGATAAAAGAGCTTAACAGGAGACAAGTCAGAGCCAGATACTGGTCTTGAAAAGAGATACCACTCTAAAAAAAGATTAAGTCGTTCTTCATAAAATGGATCGTTATCAAAAGCAGTTCCCGTTTTTTCAAAAAACTCTGCCTTAGCTTTTCGAACTTCTTTGTCAAACTTACCTTGTGTGTATTTCTCTATAATATGGTCTAAATATTCTTCAGGAAGCATCATGTGTTATTTATTCATCATGTTTATGAATTCGTCAAAAAGATACAAAGAATCTCTTGGCCCCGGGGATGATTCTGGATGATATTGAACAGAAAGTATTTTTTTTTCTGGAATACTAAGCCCTTCAACTGTGTGATCATTTAAATTTTTGTGTGATACATATGAAGGAAGAGTTTTGGATGCTACTGCGAAACCATGGTTGTGTGATGTGATTTCAACCCTTTTAGCATCTTCATACCACACAGGTTGATTTGCTCCACGATGTCCAAATTTCAATTTATAAGTAGAAGCACCAAGGGCTAGACAAATCAGTTGATGGCCTAGGCATATTCCAAAAATGGGAACTTTCCCGATGAGTTCTTTAATAGTTTCTATTGCATAAGTGACTGCAGCAGGATCTCCTGGCCCATTTGATAGGAAAACCCCGTCTGGTTTAAAGCTCAACACTTCTTGAGCGCTGGTTATAGCCTGTACGACTTTAACACGGCACCCTCTGGCCTTAAGATTTGTAAGAATGGAAGTTTTGATACCAAAATCAAAAGCCACGACAAAATGTTTTTCTTTTTTTGTAGCAGCTAGTTCATAGCTTTCGCGACAAGATACCTCTTTTGCCAAATCGCGCCCTGTCATAGAGGGATGTATTTCAAGTTTTTTCAATAGTTTTTTGTGATCAAATTCTTCTGTAGAAATGACGGCTCTCATGACTCCGGCTGTTCGAAGTTTTCTTGTTATTTTTCTTGTATCTACACCTTGGATAGCCACAGTGTTGTGCTCTTTTAGAAATTGGGGTAGTGACGCTTCACTTCGCCATGAACTTGGGGTTTCACACATTTCCTTCACGACAAAACCTTTAGCCCAGATTTTTTCTGATTCATTGTCGTCTGCGTGAGTTCCATAATTTCCGATGTGAGGATGCGTCATGGTAATAATTTGTTCGTGGTAGGAAGGATCCGTTAAAATTTCCTGATAGCCTGTCATGGAAGTATTAAAGACGAGCTCTCCAAAAGTTTCACCCGGAGCACCACAAGAAATACCTTCGTAATATTCTCCATCCTCAAGAAGAAGAATGGCTTTATTTTTCTGCATAAACAATGTTGCCTTTATAAAAAGTATATTTTATTTTCCCAGAAACTTTGTATCCGTCAAATGGAGTGTTTTTAGATTTAGAAAGAAATTTTCCACTATCAATACTGTATTTTTCGGCAATATTAACAAGTACCAGGTTAGCCTCTTCTTTTTCTTTAATAAATGGTTTAGGAAGACCAAAAATTTGAGCTGGTCCTGTTGTTAGTTTTTCAACAAGTTGAGATAGGGAGAGAGCCCCTTCTTCAACCAATTTAAGGGATAGTGAAAAAGCAGTTTCTAACCCTACTATGCCACATTGAGCTTCTTGAAATGGAAGGTCTTTATATGTGGATGCCCAAGGAGCATGATCAGTTGCTATGGCATCTATAACACCTTTTTTAAGCCCAGATCGAAGAGCCTCTACATGTTTTTCTGTTCGAAGTGGCGGAGCCACTTTGGCGTGGGTGTTAAAGTTTTCAATAGCTTTTTCGGTTAAAAGAAGATGATGTGGGCATACCTCACACGTAACAGCAACTCCTCTTTCTTTGGCTCTTTTGATATGTTCAAGCGCTTGCCACGTACTGACATGAGCAATATGAAGACGCGCTTTCCCTCTTTCTGCAAGAATGATATCGCGTGCTACAATAACTTCTTCTGCAAGAGCTGGGCTACCTTTAAGACCTAAGAGAGAGGCTCGTCTTCCCGTATGAATACCACGATCATAAATAAGGTGTGGGTCTTCTGCATGAACAACAACAGGAAGGTCAAATTGTTTTGAGTAAGCTAA
The DNA here is from genome assembly GCA_964373325.1 of uncultured bacterium. Taxonomy (GTDB): domain Bacteria; phylum Bdellovibrionota; class JACOXK01; order JACOXK01; family JACOXK01; genus CAYJUJ01. The sequence continues at coordinate 7,515 of CAYJUJ010000007.1, read as the reverse complement.
AGCTTTTTGCATAAAAGAAGTGGAAGATATACAGTTACCATCGTCGGAGATGGCAACAATGCCCTCTTCAACACAAAGTCCAATTTGTGCAAGGCGCGAACCTTTGAGTCCTTCTGATATAGCTCCAATAGGTAAAACTTGAATGACAGCATCACTTTTTGCCTTTTCTCGTATAAGACGAGTTATTTGAGGGTGATCATTAACAGGGTTGGTATTGGGCATACAGCAGATTGTTGTAAATCCCCCCGCCGCTCCTGCCAAAGAACCCGTTCGAATTGTTTCACAGTCTTCATAACCTGGTTCTCGTAAATGTGTGTGAAGATCAATAAATCCTGGAAAGCAATGAAGCCCCTTTCCATCAATGGTTTTTTCATGGTTTTTTTTTGACGATGTCATCCCAGAGGAGGCTGGGATCCAGTTTTTTATAATTTTTTGTATGCGGTCTTTTTCAATGACGAGAGAACCTAAATAGGGTTTTTGCCCTGGATTTGCGAGTACGACATTTTGTATAAGAATCGACACTAGTTTGCCTCTCCCTTCAGGAACATGGAAATGAGAGCCATGCGCATGGGGAGTCCATTTCGAACCTGAGATAAAACAACTGATTGCGAGTGATTGTAGAGCCCATCCGACATTTCAACATTACGGTTTACAGGGCCTGGATGCATAATAAGTGCTTTTGATGGAAATTTAAGTTTTTCATTAAGTTGAAAATACTTAATATATTCTTTAATTGAGGGGATATCATTTTCCTCATGCCTTTCTTTTTGAAGGCGAAGAACCATAATGACATCGGCATCACTGATGGCCTCTTGAAGATTATAAGAAATCTTGAGGTCCAATTCTGAAAACCCTTTTGGAATAAGGGTTGGAAATGCACAGAGCGTAATATCTATATCAAACTTTGAGAGGCAAAAGATGTTTGAACGCGCCACTCTACTATGCAGAATGTCCCCTACAATAACTACTTTAAGGCCTTTTAAGTTTTTCTTATGTTCTGCAATTGTCATAAGATCTAAAAGTGCTTGGGTTGGATGTTCATGAGAACCATCGCCAGCATTAATAATTGGGGTATTTAAATATTTTGAAAGATAATGCGGCATTCCTGATTCGGAATGTCTTATAATGAAGAGATTTACCCCCATAGCCTCAAGGTTTAAAAGGGTATCAAAAATAGTTTCACCTTTGACGATGCTTGAAGTGTCTTGAAGAACATTAACAACCCTCGCCCCTAGTTTTTTAGCGGCGATTTCAAATGAAATCCTTGTTCTTGTACTTGGTTCAAAAAAAACGTTTGCTACCACATCATGGGTGAGGAGTGACCTAAGCTTTGGATCTCTTTTTTCAACTCTTTTTTTGAAATCAAAAGCTTCTTTAAGGATGTTTTTTATTTGATTGGTGTTGAGTTCCTTAATGCCGAGTAAATTTTTCATATTAATATTTTGGCTATTCTATCCGTACGGATTCCCCTGATTTTGGGGATATACCAAAATAAATAATCTTCAGAGAGGTCTAATGACATCCATATAAACAGTGCTTTTCCTTTCAGGTTTTCAAGGGAAACAAAACCCCAGGCACGGCTGTCAGAGCTATTATCCCGGTTGTCTCCCATGACAAAAAGAGAGTTTTCAGGAACGGTGATCAAACTTTCTTCTCTTGGGTTAGGAAAGTTTTTATTTGAGAAAGATCGATATTTCAACTGTTGTATCAAATGTTTTATGCTGCCAATTTGCTCTTGATAGATCTCTGCTGGGCCTGAAAAATCTCTAAGATTATCTGAATCTTGCAATTTTACTTTTTTAATAGGCTGACCATTCACAAAAACTTGCCCTTCTATTGTAACTTCTGTGCCATCAGGCAGTGTTTCTTTATAGTCACCCATGTGAATCTTATCACCTGGTAGTCCTATAACACGTTTGATAAAGTCTTTTCCCTTGTGCTCTTTATGAATAGGAGGGGCTTGCTCATGGGGGAACATAAAAACAATAATTTCTCCTCGTTTGGGTATTCTTCCTTGAAAGATTCTCTTTTTTGTAAAAGGAATTCTTAGCCCATAGATGAATTTATTGACGAAAATAAAGTCCCCTCTAAAAAGGGTTGGGACCATAGAGGGTGAAGGAATGAAAAATGCCTCTATAACAAAGAAGCGAAGTAAGAGAGCAATGACCAGGGCAACTGTAATGGCCTCAACAATATCTCTCCCTGGATTTTTCTGAACTCCACGATCTTCTTTCTCAACCTGTTCTTTTTTCATATTCTACACACAAAAATTACCCGATACTACTCTCCAACCTTTAAAATTGCAAGAAAAGCTTCCTGGGGAACCTCTACTCTTCCTATCATTTTCATCTTCTTCTTTCCAGCTTTTTGTTTTTCTAAAAGCTTCCTTTTTCGGGTTACATCCCCCCCATAACACTTGGCTAAAACGTTTTTTCTCATGGCTTTTACGGTTTCTCGAGCAATAACTTTAGAACCAATAGCAGCTTGAATGGCTACTTCGAACATCTGTCTAGGAATAACCTCTTTCATTTTTTTTGCGAGTTCTCTGCCCCTATAATACGAGTTTTCCCTGTGGACTATAAAGGAAAGGGCATCTACTGGAATTCCATTTAAGAGAACATCTAATTTAATTAAATCTCCCGGTTGGTATCCTATCAGTTCGTAATCGAGCGATGCATAACCCTGTGAAAGGGATTTTAGTTTGTCATAGAAGTCAAAAATAATCTCATTAAATGGGAGTTCAAAAAGAAGCATCACTCGATTTGAGGATAAATATTCTATTTTTTTCTGAACTCCGCGTCGGTCAATACAGAGTTTTAAAAGACCACCAACATAATCTGATGGGCAGTGGATATGGGCTGCTACCATAGGCTCTCGTATTTCTGTTATTTTTGTAAGAGGTGGCAGTTTAGCCGGATTATCGATGTGCAATACCTCACCATCTGTGAGTATGATTTCGTAAACAACAGAGGGTGCTGTTGCAATAAGGCTTAACGTATATTCTCTTTCTAATCTTTCTTGAATAATTTCCATATGGAGCAGCCCTAAAAATCCGCAGCGAAATCCAAATCCTAAAGCAACGGAGGATTCTGGTTCATAACTAAAGGAATAGTCATTGAGCCTTAACTTTTCTAAAGCATCCTTGAGCGATGCATATTCAGCGGTGGTTGTTGGGAAAAAACCACTAAAAACCATGGGTTTTACATCTTTAAATCCTAAAAGTGCAGAACCTGGATTTTGTGCGGAAGTTATAGTTTCACCAATTTTTGTATGATGGATGTCTTTAATGCCGCAGATCACATAGCCAACTTCCCCAGGGGTTAGTTCTGGTACTTTCTTAGCATGAGGGGTAAAAAGTCCCACCTCTTGAACTTCATATTGTTGTTTCACAGAAAGAAGCTTCACCTTCATGCCTTTTTGAATTTTTCCCTCAAACACACGCACAAGAACAACAACTCCTTGATAAGTATCAAACCAACTATCAAAAATAAGAGCTTTAAGAGGGTTTGTTAATAAATCTTTGGGTGGAGGGATTTCTTTAATAACGGCTTCTAATATATCACCCACACACTCTCCTGTTTTGGCACTGACACAGATGGCATTGTCAGTATTAACCCCTAATTCTTCAAGTTGAAGTTTTGATGCATCTATATCAGAATTGGGAAGATCAATTTTGTTGAGAACTGGAATTATTTTCAAATTGTTATCTGTTGCTAAGTATAAATTGGCGACCGTTTGTGCTTGAACTCCTTGTGCTGTATCAACTACGAGAAGGGCCCCTTCGCACGCAGAAAGGCTTTTTGAAACCTCATATGTAAAGTCCACATGCCCTGGGGTATCAATGAGATTAAAATAATAAGTTTGTCCATCTTTAGCTTTATAGGTGAGTCTCACCGCTTGGGCCTTAATAGTAATGCCGCGCTCCCGCTCTAATTCCATAGAATCTAAAAACTGGTCCCTTTTTTCTCGATCTGTAAGAGCCCCTGTGATTTCAAGGATTCGATCCGCTAATGTAGATTTTCCATGATCGATATGGGCAATAATGCAAAAATTTCTAATAAGATTGGTGTTCATAATCGTGCCTAAGCATATTATTTGTATATGTAAATGCCAAGTGATATAAGTTTTTACCCCCTTTTATACATGTTGAAATGCTGAAGTCTTTCCATTTTCTTAAAAGCGCACTTATTGTTCTTCTCTGTGTTTTTCTTGCCTTCGTTTCTCATGCAGATGACGGTGATGAGGAGCAAGAAGAACGCCAACTCCCTCGTATTGAGCTTCAAAAAATACGTCGAGAATATCCTATTATTTCACTCTCACTTGAAGAACATGCAAGGCTTAACGGTTTTATTACTGACATGGTTTTTCAACTTTATCCAGAGTTAGCACCACATCTTGAAATTCATGTTCATGTTATCGATAAAATTTCACCCGAAGCTTCCATTTTTACAGGTGATTTAAGAAAAATGGTTGATAGTACAGAGTTGCGAGAAATTCACATATTCTTAAGTAGAGGGATTCTTTCAGATCTTTCAAACCAAGGAGAACCCACTTTACGAACCACCTATGAAGAGCTTCGATTTGTTATTGGGCATGAAATAGGTCATTTAGATAGTCTTTACGAAGAAAATACCTTAACTCTCCAGCTTCGAGAGTTAGAAGCAGATCATAGAGCAGTCTATGCTTCAATACGTGCCGGGGTTGACCCCGAAGCCGGTATTTCTTTTTTTAGAGAGCTTTTAAAATTTAAAAAAGCTCCGAAGGAAGATTCTATTATAGAAACAGCTGTTCAAAGTCATCCACCCACGTCAGAGCGTATTTATGCTATGCAAGCTTATCTTGCACAGCTTAGAAAATCTAAAGGAGAGCGGTATCAAGGGGAGAAGAGGGTAACCCCACTTCCAGAATGGACAAATGAACTGAAAAATAAAAAATTTATCCACCCTTACATGCAAGAGATGCTTATGGATGGTTACGATTTAAGTGATCCTCAAAAATCCTTCCAGATTTTCAAGAAACACTATTGCTATAAAAAAAACTTGGGTTTATTAGAAAATGATAAATTAGCCCAAGCATTTTATTTTAGTTCTTTGATAAAACTTACAAAACATATAGTAGAAAATTTTGATTCTATTTCCCCCACCCTTGTGGATGAAATAGTTTCTTTGTACTTGGATGAGTTTTCTGTTTTTTTTCAAAGTGAGGCGCAACTGATGGCAAAACTTATCGAAAAATTCCAGCGCGTCCCCCCAAAGCTGAGACTTGCCATGGATTCCATTTATAATGTGGATGCAGAAAAGCTGCAATTTTTTTTTGAAGATGAAAAGTGGTGCGACACTTTAATTGTGATGATAGAACTTGAAGAATTTCAGAAAAAGGTTTTAGATAATATTGAGGTTGTTCTAGATCAACTTCATGAGCTTCAAAAATCTCCATCTTTAAATGTTCGGGAACGTTATTATATTCGAAAGCTTGCTTTTGTTCTTATTCGAGAATGTGTAGAGAGAAAAAATAAGTTAGTTGCCTTAAGAAAATTCCCTCTTTTTCTCAAAATGGAGTCGTTTGAAGAGTGCGAAGACAGAGAATTATCTATTATCAGGAAGCATGTTGAATTGGATTTTAGAGAAGACCTACCAGCGGAAGAAAACCAAATTTTATTCAATAGACCTGTTATTGAATTTATCAACCAGAAACTAAGTGAGGGTGAAACTGAAAAAGAAAAAGCCATTCAATTTATGAGAAGACATGTGACTGTTATTATGAATGGAAAATACCGTCTTAAAAGTGAGGCTAATTTTTCACAGGCCTATAATGAATTAAGACATGATCCTATACCACCAGCTTTTAATAGAGAAGCTCTTCTTAATTTTCCCATAGCGGGCGCACCTATTTTATTTGAGGAGCCTTCTTTAGTTTTTTTTGCAAATCTTGTGTTTGATGTGGATAAAGTAGGGAAAACAGTAAAAGGTGGTACTGTCTGGACCCATCTCGAAATAAGTCCAGAAATGACGACCGCTACTTATAGTATATTAGCCCGGTTTGATGAACTAGGAAGGGGAGATCTCATTGAAAGAGTTCTTAGTGATTTAGCAGCATTTCGGCCATTCCCTTCTCAAAATTATATGAATCTCATTTCTGGTGGTATTATGAGTGATGAAGGGCTTTCAGATCGCGCCGCTTTAATTTTTTTTAAAGAGGCAAAAAATCTAACAAAAGAACAGAAAATCAAACTTTTGGAATTATTTTTTCCAACTGTAACTGTAACAGCGGTTGGTTTTGATATTTATAGAGAGGCGGCAGGTTTGAGTGCATGGAGTGTAGAAGATTTATATAGAGAACTTATTCATGTGAGTCGTGTGCAAAATAAAGCATGGAAAAGGATTAAATCAAAGTTTAGCAAACATTCACGCCCTGCTATTTCTCACATGCTTTGGATGGAGGGAGCTCTTGCTACTGAACTAATCCATCGTTTTAAAGAAAATCCCAATAGTCTTAATCCAGAACAAGTACGTTTTATATTGGATATATGTAAATATACTGATATTAATAAAACTCCTTTTGTTGAATATTATACCAACTCTCAAAGGTTTCCTTCCGACTTAATGTCCAAAATCCTATTCTGGGGCGCACTTTCCTCGGAAAATATCATGCGACGAGGTCTTAAAGACCAAGTTCTTGATGAAATGATAGCCGAATTAGATGTTCTTAAAAAAAACGATCCAACTCAAACTATAGAATATGGTTTTAAACTGTTGGATAGTAGCGCGATTGATCGAGATTCTAGAAGAGAGGATATTGGGAAAATTCTTGTTGATTCCTGGATTGCCCTTCATGGAATCGATAATAATCAAGCCTCATATTTTAATACTGCATCGCGTTTTCTAGACAAATTAGCAAAAAGATTTCCACCTGGTACGGATAGTCGAAATGAGGTTTTTTCTTGCTTTGCTAATAAAAGCATTTCACAACGCAAACTCTCATACTATATGAAGCCCTTTGTGGATATTTCTTATCATTTAAGTGATAGATCTTCTTCTACTGAACTTGGTATTGAGGTAAGAATTGTGTCCGCTATTTATCAAGCCATTAAGGGCGCTGAAGATCAGGATCGAAAAGACTTTCTTCTTTGGCTTATCGATCAAAAACCTCTTTCCAGAAAATTGGCGAGGAAAATAAATGAGTTCACTAGAACTTTGCGGGCGAATTTTACGTTTAAAGAGAGGATGGTTATTTTTAAAGAGTTTTTTTGGTCTCGAAGGCTTGAACAGCGAGCTGTTTTAACGGCTGTAGCCATTGAACCTAATGCAAATGAAATTCCTTCATCACACCCAACCTTTCAATGGGTGCTTGATCTTGTTTTTGAGAATTCTGCGGATCCAGAAGTAACCCGTGTCATTAAGAGCCTGCTCACCGTCTATTATGAGGCATTGCCTAATTTTGAAAAAAATTTCTTTTTAGGAGGTCTTTTAACAGCAAGTGGAAATAAATGTGGGGGTGTAGGTGATGGCTTAAGTA
>CAYJUJ010000006.1:3512-18957 GCA_964373325.1 uncultured bacterium | reverse complement strand
ATTGCTCGGACCCCTTCAGGACCCGTCACTCATCGCAACTTCCTTTTTTCCTCTTGCTTGCCTCATTTTCTGGTGTTATAGGTATTCCACAGCTTAGAAGTAGGAAAAGTGGGGCGACCCACTTTTTTTTATGGTGTTAAAAGGATGTTAAAAAAACAACCATTTATGGAAAAACTAGAAGAAGCTATTTCACCTCTTTTAGAAGAAGGTGGATATGAGCTGGTGATGAGTTCTTTTTTTGGAACTCCTACTGGCTGGGTTCTAAGATTTCTTATTGATCGTGAAGGGGGGATTACTCTTGGTGAATGTGCTAAGCTTTTAAAGGAGTTTCGCCTTATCATTGCAGCAGAAAGCATACCTGAGCTTGAAGCTCATAATTATATATTTGAAGTTTCTTCGCCAGGGGTTGAGAGGCCGTTGACAAAGACGGCACATTTTGTAAAGTTTGTAGGGCACAAAATTAGACTAAAAACACTATCTTCCCTGCGTGGTTTAGATCCGAATAGAAAGAATTTTTGTGGCGAGCTGCTCAAGTGCTCTGATGGAGAGGTTTCTTTGAGATTAGAGGATCAGTCTATTGTGAGTATTTTGCTTGATAATATTGAAAAAGCAAATCTCGTTTATGAGGGAGAAAAGAAAAACGAGGACAACTGGAGGATAAAACATGATCGGCGTAAATCTAACAAAGGTTATTGAACAAGTTGGAAAAGAAAAAGGAATAGATAAAAAAATCATTATTGATGCTTTAGAGGCGGCTATGATTACAGCGGCTAAAAAAAAGCTAGGTATTGAACATGATATTGAGGCTCAATTTAATGAAGAGGCTGGAGAAGTAGAGCTTTTTGAATTTAAAACAGTTGTCAATGCAGTTAAAAATTCAGCAACAGAAATTATTTTAGAAGAAGCTGTAAAATTGGATGCTGGGGTTCAAGTGGGAGACAGCCTCGGAGTTAAAATGGACACCTCTAATTTTGGGAGAATTGCAGCACAAACAGCAAAACAAGTGATCGTTCAAAAAGTACGAGATGCGGAAAGAGAAATTATTTATAATGAGTTTATTACGCGTAAAGGTGAAGTGATTAGTGGAATTGTCAGACGAGTAGAAAAAGGGGGAATCATTGTTGATGTTGGTAGAACGGAAGGATACATTCCCCATAAAGAAATGATTCAAGAAGAGCGGCTTCGACCTGGGGACAGAATTCAATGTTACATTGCCGATGTTTTAAGAGACACCCCTAATTTCCAAATTATTCTTTCTCGTGCTCACAATCAATTATTAGTTAAACTTTTTGAAATGGAAGTTCCAGAAATTAGTGATGGTATTGTTCAAATTAAGAGTGCCGCCAGGGAACCTGGAGCGCGCGCCAAAATTGCAGTTTATTCCAAGGATAGCGATGTTGATCCAGTAGGAGCTTGTGTAGGTATGAAAGGATCCCGTGTTCAGAACGTTGTAAGAGAACTACGAGGAGAAAAAATTGATATTGTGCCTTACAATCTAGACCCATCGACATTTGTTTGTAGTGCTTTAGCCCCAGCCCAAATTTCAAAGGTGCTGATTGATGAAAGCAATAAAACAATGGAAATTATTGTTGCTGACGATCAATTAGCTTTAGCTATTGGTAAAAAAGGGCAAAATGTAAGGTTGGCAACAGAGTTATCTGGGTGGCGTATTGATATTATGAGTGAAACGAAAGTGAGTGCAGAAAAAGAAATAGCACTTAAAAGGCTCACTGCTGTTGAAGGTATTAATGAAACAATAGCACTGACTTGCTATCACCATGGTATTACAAAGCCAGAAGAATTAGTGCGTGTATCTCCCGAGGATATTGCAAAAATTACAGGTTTTGAGTTGGAAAAATCGAAAGAGTTGCTTCAAGGTATTAAAACGTGGCTTGCAAAACCAGCTGCAGAGCAGGTAGTAGTAGTACCGCAAGAAACCTCGCAAGTTCCTCCACCGGTAGAAATCGTTCAAGAAGAAACACAGAAAGAGGCTACTCCAAAAAAGAAAAAAAGGGTACCAAAGAAAAAAAAAGAAACAAGTAAAAAAGAATGATAACGCTTCAAAAATTAGCAAAAGAACTGGGCATTCCTCCACCAGTGTTATTAGAAAAGCTCTCGAGCTTAGGCTATGCCTTTGAAAACATTGAATCTAAAATTTCTGCAGAGCAAGCAGCGGAAGTTAGGGGAAAGATTGCAACTCGGCAACTTGATGAGAGAAGAGTACAGCCAACTATTATTCGTCGCAGACAAAAACCTGCAGAAGCTACGCCAACTCCAAAAGAAGAAGTACAAATAAAAGAAGCTGCACCTGAAAAAAATAAAAAAGTTGTAACTGAACCTGCACAAAAACCTCTTCCCTTTGAAAAGAAAGAAGAACCCAAAACCTCTGGGGCAGTTCAGAAAAAAACGCCCATTAAGCTTGAAAAAGCTGTAAAGGAAAGTGCAGAAGAAATTGTTAAAAAGGAAATCAAGGCAAAGAAGGTTATTAAGGCTGAAGCGCCCCAAATTAAGCTTGAAGATTTCAAAAGAAAAATTAAAGTTTTTTATCCTAAAGAAAGAAAAGTTGTTAATATTCGACAACATCAAAAAACACAAATTACGACACCTTCAGCGTCTAAACGTGTTGTTAGAATAAAGGATTCTATATCTGTTGGAGATTTGGCAAAAAGTTTAAGTGTTAAAACAAGTGATCTTATTGCGAAACTCATGAAGCAAGGGATTACAGCTACAATTAATCAAAATCTTGATTTTGATACTGTAAGTCTTGTGGCTTCTGAATATCAATATGAAGTAGTTAATGTGGCTTATAAAGAGGAAGATGTTTTGGTAAGGGCTGAAGATAAAGCTGAACATCTTAAGCCTCGCCCACCCATTGTGACGATTATGGGGCATGTTGACCATGGTAAAACAACGCTTCTTGATACCATTCGTAAATCAAACGTTGTAGCAACTGAGGCTGGTGGAATTACTCAACACATTGGAGCTTATCAAGTTGAAGTGAATGGGCGAAAAATTACTTTTATTGATACACCAGGCCATGCTGCTTTTGCAGCTATGAGAAGCCGAGGTGCTAGGGTTACTGATATTGTTGTTTTAGTTGTAGCAGCTGATGACGGCATTATGCCTCAGACGAAAGAGGCGGCTACCCATGCAAAAGAGGCAAAAGTTTCTGTTATCGTTGCAGTGAATAAAATAGATATGCCAGGTGCCAATATTGAAAAAGTAAAACAGCAATTGACAGAAATAGATCTTTTACCAGAAGACTGGGGCGGAAAAACAATTGTTGTTGGAGTTTCTGCTCTTAAGAAAACGGGTATTAAAGAACTTCTTGAAATGATTTTACTCCAGGCAGATGTTTTAGAGCTCAAGGCAAATCCAGATAAACCAGCCAAAGGTACAGTTCTTGAATCAAAATTAGATCAAAAGCAAGGGGCTATTGTAACACTTCTTATTCAAGAGGGTGTGCTTAGAGCATCAGATTATATTGTGACAGGCCTTCATTATGGGAAAATAAGAAGTATGAAAAATGATTTAGGAAAAGTCATTAAAGAAGCTTCTCCTTCAACTCCAGTTGAAGTGATGGGGCTTTCGGGGGCACCAGAAGTAGGTGAGGATTTCTTTGTAGTTGAAGAGGCTTCGACAGCACAAGAAATTATTGAAAATAGATTGCAGAAAAAAAGAGAAGAAAGTGTTCTGAAAGCTAAAAAACCATCTATGGAAGAGCTTTTAAGAGAGGCCGAAGTGGGAGAAGTTAAGGAGCTCAAACTTATTATTAAAGGAGACGTTCAGGGGTCCATTGAAGCCTTAAGCCATGCGCTTCAAAAACTTTCTACCGATCAAGTGAAAGTTAATATTATCCAGCGAATGGTGGGTGGTGTTACTGAAAATGATGTTCACTTGGCTACTGCCTCGAAGGCTTTGATTGTTGGTTTCCATGTGCGGCCAGAAGCTAAGGCAAGGCAATTGGCTGAAGAAAAGGGTGTCGTCATTAAGACCTATAGAATTATTTATGAAGTGATTGATGAAGTGCGGCAGCTCATGGAAGGGCTCTTAGCTCCTATTGTAGAAGAAGAGTTTATTGGCAGAGCAGAAGTCAGAAATGTATTTAATATTACAAAAATAGGAACTATTGCAGGCTGTGGTGTTGTCGAAGGAACGATTTCTAGAAAAGCAAAGGTGAGACTTCTTCGGGATAGCGTTGTTATTTATGAAGGGAAAATTGCTTCTTTGAAACGTTTTAAAGATGATGTCAAAGAAGTGGCGAAAGGATTTGAGTGCGGTATTGGTATTGAAAATTTTAATGATGTTAAAGTGGGTGATACGATCGAAGCTTTTCTTATTAAAGAAACAAAAGCCACTCTAACAGCTCCCCTACAAACGTAGAAGAAAAAGTTATGCCCTCTGTCAGGCAAAATCGAATAGCAGAGCAAATTCGTGGCTCGATTGCCTATTTATTATTGAGAGATATTAAAGATCCACGGATTGGAATTGTTACCATTACAAGAGTGACCATGACAGCAGATTTAAAGATAGCTCGAGTCTATTTTTGCAACATGGGTAATATGATTACTGATAAAAATGCTGCCTTAGCGGGTTTAAAAAGCGCCACGGGTTATATTAAAAGAATGCTAGGCAAAAATCTTAATCTAAGATACATTCCTCATATAGAGTTTTTTTATGATGATTCTTTTGAGTATCAAGACAATATTGAACGCCTCATCACCAAAACCAAAAAAGAAGATAAATGATATGATAAGTCATGATTTAGATCGAGCCATATCTGTTATTGAAAAGAGCCAGAGTTTTCTGCTCACATGCCATGTGAGCCCTGATGCTGATGCCCTAGGGTCTATCATTGCTATGGGGTTGGCTTTAGAGGAATTAGGAAAAAAAGTAGAGTGGTATAATCAAGATGAACCTTCCGCTTCTCTTCAGTTTTTACCTGGTGTTGATAGATTTACAACAAAGCTTGATGTCAATAAACGCTATGATGTTGTCATAACAGGGGACAGTGGAGAGCTTAGCCGTATAGGTAAAACATTTCAGGATTTTAAAAACTACAAACATCTCATTAATGTTGATCATCATCTTACTAATACTCAGTTTGGGGATATTAATGTGATTGATGCAAATGCCCCAAGTACAGGAAGCATTATGCTAGAGCTGATTAAGAAATTGGGTGCTAAGATTACTCCAGAAATTGCAACAGCTGTTTATGTAACTATTGTTACCGACACGGGTTCGTTTCAATATCGAAACACAACACAAGAGGCTTTCCAAGTTTCAGAAGAGCTGATCGAGAAAGGGGCTAATCCAGCACAAGTTGCAGAGGAGCTTTATTTTAGTTTTCCTGCTGAAAAACTTTTACTCTTGCAAAGGGTTCTTAATACTTTAGAGTTTTCTGAAGATAGAAAATATGCTTCTATTGTTTTAAAACATCAGGATTTGAAGGAAATTAATGTAGATCGTGATGTTGCTGAAGATTTTATTGATCATCCTCGTTCTGTTAAATCAGTCAAAGTAGCTGCTTATTTTAAAGAGATTGGAGAAAATAAATATAAATTAAGCCTTCGCTCTAAAGGTCAAGTGAATGTCAGTGCCGTTTGTAGTTATTTTGGAGGCGGAGGGCACTTTTCTGCTTCCGGGTGCGTTCTTAATGGCTCTTTAGAAGAAGTAAAGAAACAAGTTTACGAGCAGTCCGCAAAAGCAATCATTCAAGCCGAAAGAAAGAATTAGGTGTTAGACGGTATTCTCAATATTTATAAACTACCGGGTATCACTTCCTTTGGTGTTGTTTCTGAAATCAGAAGAATTTTAAAAGTGACCAAAGGGGGGATCCATTCCTTCAAAGTAGGCCATGCGGGAACCCTTGATCCAGAGGCAAAAGGGATTCTTCTTGTGTGTTTAGGAAAAGCAACGAAGTTAGTTCCCTATCTTATGCACTTAGATAAAGAATATAAAGCTCTTATGAAGTTAGGAGAGGAAACTACAACGGAAGATCGAACAGGGGAAATTACAAAAGTAGCTGATCCAACTCATCTTTCTTCTGAAATGGTTAAGAAGGCATTTGAGCATTTTCAAGGGGAGATAGAGCAAACCGCACCTCTTTATTCTGCCTTGAAATACAAAGGCCAACCGCTTTATAAATATGCAAGAAAAGGCCAATTTGTAACCCCTCCCACACGAAAAATAACGATATATGAAATGGAAGTTTTGGAGGTAAGTAATCCCTTTGTTCAATTCCGGGTTCGATGTTCCAAGGGAACTTATGTCCGATCTTTATGTCGTGATGTAGGAAGAAAGCTAGAAGTTTTCGGGCATTTAGTAGAGCTTGAAAGAACAAGATGTGGTTTTTTTGATGTTTCTTCATCTATACGGCTTGAGTTGCTCAAGAATGACGAATCATTACCCATAGTTGGGCTTTCCACAAAGCTTTACTTTACACCCTATACTTTGTGTGTTACAAAATTATGTAAACAAAATAGTGAAAAAATAATAAAAAAGGAGAAGTAGTCGTGTTAGACAAGGAAAAGACTCAGAAAGTTGTTAAGAAGTTTGGAAAAAGCAAATCAGATTCAGGCTCTCCAGAAGTTCAAATTGCACTTTTAACAGAGAGAATTCAAGGTTTAACTACTCATGTAGGGCAGCATCTTAAGGATTTCTCTACCAGACGTGGTCTTTTGGCATTAGTGAGTCAGCGCAGACAATTGCTTTCATTTCTCAAAAGTCAAAGTGAAAAGCGATATCAAACTGTAGTTACTGATCTAGGACTACGTAAATAATCAGAGGTTAAAATCATGGCACATCAAGTAAGTTGTGAAATAGGGGGTCGTTTATTGACCCTTTCAACAGGTCATTTAGCTAGACAGGCTAATGGTTCTGTAGTTGTTCATTATGGTGAAACAGTTGTTTTAGTAACAGCTGTTGCTCAAAATAAAAAAAAGGAAGGAATTGATTTCTTGCCACTCACAGTTGAATATCAAGAAAAATTTTATTCTGCAGGAAGAATTCCCGGAGGATTCCTTAAAAGAGAAGGAAGGCCTACAACTAAAGCTACTTTATCAGCGCGCCTCATTGATCGCCCGCTACGTCCTAGTTTTCCAGGAGACTTTGGTAATGATACGCAAGTGATTGCTACTGTCTTATCCTTCGATAACAAAAATGATCCTGCAGTAGCAGCTCTTATTGGTGCCTCAGCTGCTTTAGAAATTTCAGATATTCCCTTTCAAGGGCCTATAGCAGCTGTGCGTGTTGGATATGTAGATGGAGAGTGTGTTATTAATCCAACGCCAGAAGAAATTCAAAAAGGTCAGTTTGATTTTTTAGTTGCAGGTAACCGAGATGCCATTTTAATGGTTGAAGGTGCCGCAAAAGAAATTTCTGAGGAGTTAGTTGTTAAAGGACTTATGTTTGCACATAAGTCACTACAACCCATCCTTCAAGCTCAAGAAGAACTCAAATCTAAGGTTGGAAAATCCAAGATGAGTTACGAAGCCATTGAAGAAGATAAAGCTTTGCGAGAACGTGTAGAAAAAGAAGGTTTAAAACTTGTTCAAGAAGCCTATGAAATGAGTGCTAAACACGAGCGTTATGCCAAGTTGTCTGAGGTGAAAGAAGTTTTAGTTAAAAAAATGACTGAAGGCCTTCAAGAAAAAGAAGTAGATGCCACAAAAGCTTCCATCTCACATGCTTTTGAAAATTTAAAATACGATTATTTAAGACAAACAATTTTAAAAGGAAAAAGAATTGGAGGGCGGAAGCTTAACGAAATTAGAGATATCACCTGTGAGGTAGGAGTTCTTCCAAGAACTCATGGTTCTTCTTTGTTTACAAGGGGTGAAACTCAAGCGCTTGTGACTGTTACTTTGGGGGGCTCTGATGATGAACAAAGGGTTGATTCTATTGAGGGCGAAAGCTCAGAGCGTTTCATGTTGCATTACAATTTTCCGCCATTTTCTGTTGGAGAAGTAGGATTTATGCGTGGTCCTGGGCGGCGTGAAATTGGGCATGGAAACTTAGCTCAAAGGGCTTTAGAAGCTGTGCTCCCATCTGATAAGGAGTGCCCTTATACTATTCGTATTGTTTCTGAGATCTTGGAATCAAACGGTTCTTCTTCTATGGCAACGGTGTGTGGAGGCTCCCTTGCTCTTATGGATTCAGGTATTGCTATTAAATCACCTGTTGCGGGCATTGCCATGGGGCTTATCAAGGAAGGGACGAGTGTTGCGATTCTTTCCGATATTTTAGGTGATGAGGATCATTTGGGTGATATGGATTTTAAAGTAGCAGGAACGGTACAAGGGATTACAGCCGTACAAATGGATTTAAAAATTGGGGGTATTTCTGAAAAAATTCTGAAGGAAGCATTGGAGCAAGCTCACCAGGGAAGACTTTTCATACTTGAAAAGATGAGACAAATTATTGAAGAACCACGAGTAGAGCTTTCCAAATATGCACCTCGAATTACAGTTGTGTATGTTAAACCAGAAAAAATTGGAGAGATTATTGGAAAGGGTGGTTCCACTATTAAGAAAATCATCGAAGAAACAGGTGCTAAAATAGATATTACCGATGATGGAAAGGTTTGTATTATTTCTTCAGATCCAAAAGCTTCCGAAGATGCTAAGAATAGAATCGAAAAACTTACTGAAGAGGTTGAAGTGGGTAAGATTTACAAGGGTAGGGTTGCCAAAGTTGTAGATTTTGGCGCTTTTGTGGACATTTTACCTAGAGTTTCTGGACTTCTTCACATTTCAGAACTCGATCATAGACGGGTTAGGCAGGTTACTGATATAGTAAAAGTAGGGGATGAGATCGAAGTTAAGGTTTTAGCTATTAATCCAGATGGAAAAATAAGCCTTTCAAGAAAAGCATTGCTTGAGCGTCCACTAGAAGGGGCTTAGAAAAAAAAGAATGAAATTATTTTTACCTATTTTTGCATTTTCTTTTTTTCTAACTTCTTCATACGGTGATGTTTTTGATTACGAAAAAGATCCTTATCGCTCAGTCATTCATTTTGCTTCATATCAATACAATGTGCCGCCTTCTTTAATTCGTGCTCTTATTAAGGTGGAATCCGATTTTAATAGAAAGGCTCGATCGCCAGCTGGGGCGTTAGGGCTTATGCAACTTATGCCAGAAACGGCAAAAAGGCTTGGGGTTTTGGATGTTTTTGATGCAAGACAAAATATCTTAGGGGGTACTTGTTATTTCCGAGAGCTTCTTAATAAATTTAGCGGTAATTTAGAGCTGGCCTTGGCTGCTTACAACGCCGGAGAAGATGCAGTTCAAAGGTTTAATTCCATCCCTCCTTTTGCAGAAACTCAAAAATTTGTGAAACTTGTTCTTAAGTATTACGAATATTTCAATCAAAAACCATGACGAAAGAAGTGCTTCCTAATTTTTTAACGGCGCTTCGTTTTCTTTTAACACTTGTGATTGTTGTGCTTATGCACTTTAAGAATCAAATTAACTTTGAAATAGCATGCTGGGCTGTGGTAGCGGCTGGTGCAACCGATATACTCGATGGCATTTTTGCAAGAAGGTATCGTGTAGAATCAAAAGTCGGAAAATTTTTAGATCCATTGGCAGATAAAATCTTGGTTATTAGCACACTGATCATGCTTGTGTGGTTAGGGCGTATTGCTCCTATTCTTGTTATTCTTGTCATTGGACGAGAAGTTATTATTACAGGAGTTCGGGCCATGGCGGCCACGGGAGGGCTTGTGATTGCAGCAGGCACTCAGGGAAAAATAAAAACCACTCTTCAAATGGTTGGTATTGGTGCTCTTATTTTAGATGGAAACTATTTTGGTCTTGATGCCCATATTGTAGGAACTGTTTGTATTTGGGCTTCTCTCTATTTTTCTCTCGTTTCAGGTTGGGAATATACTCGTGAGTATTTAAAACTCCGTTAATGTTTCTCCGTAATGGTTCTAGGCTCCATGAATTGAAGAAGGTAATCAGGGCCTCCTGCTTTAGAACCAATGCCGGAGAGTTTAAAACCACCAAAGGGTTGGCGAGCCACTAACGCCCCGGTTGATTTTCTGTTGATGTAGAGATTCCCCACTTGAAATTCTTTTTTTGCCTTTTCGATATTTTTAGGGCTTCTAGAATACACAGCTCCTGTTAAAGCAAAAGAGGTACCATTGGCTATTTGAATAGCTTCATCAAAATCTTTGGCTTTAAGAACACCTAAAACTGGGCCAAATATTTCTTCTTGAGCGATGACACTCGTTGGTTTCACATCAGAAAAAATGGTCAGTGGTGCAAAATAACCCTCTCTTGGTACTTTTCTCTCAACTAAAAGAGTTGCTTCTTTTTTTCCTATTTCAATATACCGAAGAACTTTTTCTTGAGCCTCCTTGCTTATGACGGGGCCAACAAAGCTTCCTGGATCTTCAGCAGGAGCAATTTTAATACTTTCGGCCGCTTCTTTAAGCCGCTCGATGAATTTATTGTAACAATCTTCTACTATAATAGCTCGAGAACAGGCTGAGCATTTTTGTCCTTGATAACCAAAGGCAGATGTCAAGATTCCAGTAACAGCTTCATCGAGATTAGCATCTCGATCAACAATGATGGCATTTTTTCCACCCATCTCTGCAATGACTCGCTTAATATGATTTTGTCCGGGCTTTGTCTTTGCAGCTTCTTGAACAATCTCAAGCCCTACTTCTTTAGAGCCTGTGAAAGCTATAAAATTAACTTGTGGGTGGTTTACTAAAAACCGCCCGAGGCTTCCACCTTGTCCCGGTAAAAAATGAAGAGCGCCATTGGGTACACCTGCTTCTTTTAATATAGAATAAATATGATAGCCGCAAACGGGTGATTCTTCAGAGGGTTTAAAAAGAACCGTGTTTCCTGTTACAAGTGCAGCCCCAACCATTCCAATTGGAATAGCAATGGGAAAATTCCAAGGAGAAATAACAACACCTATGCCTTTCCCTTTATAGAGATAAAGGTTTGTTTCACCTGGCTCAGTTCCCATTTTCTGCGGCTCCCCAAGGCGAATCATTTCTTGTGCATAATATTCTAAAAAATCAATAGCTTCGCAAATATCTCCGTCAGCTTCGCGCCATTGTTTGCCGCACTCTAATATTTCTAAAGCCTCTAGTTCCATGCGACGACTACGAATGATTTCTGCTGCCTTTTTCAAAATTTGTGCTCGTTCTTCTGCGGGTGTTTGACTCCATGCTTGAAATGCAGTTTTAGCTTCTTCAATTGCTTTTTGGGCAAGCTTTTCATCTGCTTCATAAACAGTACCTATGATTTGATCAGGGTTGGCAGGGTTTACTGAATTTGATTTGTGCCCTGTTTTATATTCTTTGCCACCAACAATAGAGGGGTATTCTTTTCCAAGATTTTTTTTAACTAACTCTAGAGCTGAAAACATTTTTTTTCTATTTTCTTCTTTTGAGAAATCTAAAAAGGGTTCATTTTTAAAATTGTCGCAAATTTTCACAGTTTCTTCTCCTTTAAAATGTGGTGGTTGTAAAAGTGTTTCTTCTGATTTTAAATCAACATAACTTTGTTTTAAAAAAGATTCATTCGATGTATTTTCAAGAAGTCGTCTTACCAGATAAGCCATACCAGGAACAAGTTCCCCGATGGCTACATAATCTCGTACTCGGTATCCCATATTTGTCAAAACATTCTTAATGGGCTCTGCCATTCCATAAAGCATTTGAATTTCAATAGCATTTTGGGGGAGGTCTTCCTTGCTTGCCTGAACAAGCGCGTGTGCAATGCTTCTTACATTGTGACTCCCAAAGACAGGCCTTGTGTATTCATGGTTTTCAAGAAGAAGAAGGGTTAGTTTTTCGTAATTGGCATCCGTTGCCTCTTTGGTGAGGAAAACGGGGGATGGCCATCCTTCTTGTTGCGACTTTGCCTTTTCATAATCCCAGTAAGCGCCTTTGACCAGTCGAACATAAATTCTTTTTTGCTGTTTTTGACACCACTCGACAAGATCTAAAAGGTCATTTTCTGTATCTTTTAAGTAGGCTTGAAGAACAATGCCCCCCTCATCAAAATTATGAAACTCTTCTTCTTCAAGAAGGCTTTTAAAAATAGCAAGGGTTAGGTTTTTAAGGGCATAATGCTCCATGTCGATATACACGGTACAGTTTTTATCTTTTATTTTTCTAAAGATAGGACGAAGCCTTTCTTTAGTTTTGGTAATGTTGTAAGAAAAGGGAAGAGGATCAAGTAAGGGGTTAAGCGCCGATATTTTAACTGAAATATTCACGATCGGTTCAAGGCTCCCTTGGTTGGGCCATGTTTTGGTTTCTAAAATCAGGGTATCAATCAGTTCTAAATATTGCTTTTCGTGTTCCCCTGCTTCTTTTTCAGAAACCGCTTTTTCTCCTAAAAGATCAGTTGTAAAGGCAATTTTATTATCCCATAATTTCCTTAAATTTTTTAGAGCATCTTGTGGGGTCGCGCCAGCTATAAAAATTTGAGCCATGTTTGAAATATTTTTTTTAAGAGCGGCAATGGCAAGATTTGCTGTAATGCTTGATTCTGCTGCAAGAAGGCCTAGTTGGATGGAAGAGGGAAGTCTTAAGCTTGGGCGTTTAAAGTATTCTTCAATGTGGGTTTGAATTTGTTCTAGAGTTTTCAAAGTTGGGAAAACATCAATAAAAGCAAAAAGTTGCTGTTTGAAGGCTTCATGCTGCATGCAATATTCAAGAATTTTTCCATTCCACCAGTTTTTATTGAAAATAGAAGGTGTTTGTTCTCGACTTTTTTTGAGAATTTCCTGACCTAGAGATTTAATTTCTTGTTCAACGTTAAGCACGTCCATTTCATATCGTAACCCTTCTTTTTTGTCATCTCTATTGCCTAATTGTGAATGTGTTGTTAAGGTTTTCCAATATTTGCGGGAGTAGCCGAAGTTAAATTGAGCAACGCCAGGCTCAATTTAACGAGTCCTGAGGAACTCTTCTTAGGGATTCTTACGAAGGATCTATTGGTTAGTAAAGTTTGGTTGTTTGAAAAACTGATATGCGGGAGTAGCTCAGGGGTAGAGCACAACCTTGCCAAGGTTGGGGTCGCGGGTTCAAATCCCGTCTCCCGCTGATTATTGTAGAATCCCACGGATTGACCGGGGGATCTAGTGTTTTTAAAGAAGGGCAGCCCCAACCCTTCGGGTTTACCCTCTTTTCAATCTCAGACGTCGTCTGGTAGACTCGTCTTCGATAAGAAAAGAGTCTCTGCCTATTTTTCTAAGGCAAAACGCTCCAAGTATTCGCGTTTTGGCTAAGAAAAATGGACGGCGGCGTGGTCGCGGGTTCAAATCCCGTCTCCCGCTCCATTAAACAAGGGGAGGACACGTGAAACATCTCAGCAGAAATTTAGGTTTGTTGATTGGCATCATTTTATCTATTTCTTGCGCCCAAGCTTCACAGCTGACATGGCAAGTAGTGTCGGGTGGAAAGCCTTTTATGGATGTTGCTGTGGACGACAAGGGTTATATTGAAGGTTCTTTTTACAAAGATGGAAAACCAATTCAAACCAAGTATTTTTATGTGGGAGAGGACTATACTTGTAGTTCTAATTTGAAGGAAGATTTTCAAGTTACTTGTCAAAACATGTGCTTTCCTTCTTATCGTCAAAAAGGTCTTAATTTTCTCCTTAATTTACCTCGGGAAGAGATGAAGCAGTGTAAAAGTGAAAAAGTCAAAGGTGGTTTTTTAGGTTTTTTTAAAAAGCCACGGTATTTAGGATTTAAAAGTGAGGTTCATAAAATCACATGCCCCTCTGGTAGTATCACTGTGACTCTCATTCCTCAGTTTAACAAGGAAGCACAGATGATCACTCAAAGTGGAAATCCCTATTTTAAAGAGTTGGAAGATCGTTTCAAAATCAAAGGTTTCTTTGCGAAGATAGTGATTCAAGATAACAAAACAAAGAAGGATTTAGATTTGTATGAAGTGAAAGAACTTCTCCTTCATAAAAATAAAGGCTCTATTTCACTGCCTCAAGACTACTTAAAAGTTTCAACTCAAGATTTTTTCCCTAAAATGGATAATCTAAAAAAGAAGGTAGATGAATTTAATGGTCAAAAAAGAAAAACTCTAGAAAAAAATTCTGCCAAGAATGAGATCTCTAAAATTCAAACAGAGTGTAAAAAAAGATTTCCCGCTCAAACGGATTTGGCTACTATTCTTAATTTATGTAGTCAGGACCCTAAAATGAAAGAACGCATGGGTAATGCTATGCAAAAATGGCAGAGTCTTCTTCAGAAAGAGCTTTTTGCCCCTTCTCAAGAAAAGTTTCAATCAGGCATTAAACAGATTTTAGAAGGCTTGTGTAAGAAATAATTTCTTCTGTCATCCCTGCGCATTGTCATTCCAGCGAAAGCTGGAATCCAGTATTATATTTCCCTTCTAGGCCTGTTGTCTTCTTCTACACATCCTGGTGCTAAGAGATAACCACTGCAAATATCTTCACCTGGCTCTTCTTCATAAGTTTCTTTCATACCCCTCATGGCAAGAGCGCCTCTGGCACTCATAGAAGAGTCTCCTGACGATGCATCTGCCAAAACACTTTTTTGACTCGTAGCATTAACTTTGTAACCAACCCCACCTGCAGGTGCTGTTTCCAAAAATTCTTCCAGTGTGGCTTTTTCTCTCATAAGGGGTGCTCTATCTTTAGCGTCAATAACTAAAACCCCTGGTGAGTCACCTAACTTCATGCGTGCTTCTATTTGTTTGGTGTAGGCATATATTTCTTGATCAACTTCACCCAATCGTGCACGTGCATTTGCATATGCCTCTTCAATTGAGCGCGCAACATCAGCAGCTGCATCATTCAAGAGTGATTTGGCTGTTGCTTCAACCGCTATTCTTGCATTGTATGTTTCTTGAGTCTTAGATAGTCTTGTCAAAAGATTGTGATTCACTCTCTCTGCAGCCTCTCTTAAACTTAAGCCCTCTTTTTCCATCAACTCTTTGATTCTGAGAACTGCTGGAGTATCTTGTGCTAATTCTTCCGCTATCGATTTCTCAAGATTTGTTAACTCTTCTCTTAACTGACGCAATGACCTATTCTCAAAAAGAGTTTAGGGTGGCGCTGATTTTGCTCTGGGTGGTGTTGGGGCTTCTATGTTTTTTAGAAATACATCCCGTGCAGGAGGGTTATTTAGTAGCTCTCTAAGCGGAGCACTTAACTCATAAGTAACGCCCTTTACATCTTGAATGGCTACAACTTCCGATGATAATTTTAGTTTATCAATAACAAGATTGCCTCCATTTTGAAGAATCTCTCTTGCTTCAATGGCGTTAAGAGGTTCAGATTTTCCTTTTCCAAACCACCAATTTTTAATTGCATCCCATGCTGCAGCGATGGGATTTAAAGCCTGGCCACGTGTTCTTGCAAACCTATCAGCTCTGTGACGAGCAGCAAGATCTGCTCTCTCTGCTCTTTTGTCAGCTGCCTC
>CAYJUJ010000006.1:0-3502 GCA_964373325.1 uncultured bacterium | reverse complement strand
TCAATCTAGCAAAACGCCCAACTTCCTCAGGAGGAGTAGCTTTTATCTGATTTTGAAGATCTGCTAATTTTTCATCAAGCTCACGTACCCTTGCAGCATACTTAGATTCAATTGCTGCTCTTGCCTGAGCTGCTGCATCATCAACAACTTTTTGAGCCACTTCTGCATTTGCCGGTGCTTCTGCTGAGCGAGGTGCTGTTTTTACAGGGATAGAAGCACTACTTTCAGGAGTTGAAGTAGCTTTTGTTGTAATGGCTTCCAATTTGCGCTCTAGAAGCATTTTTATGTCTAGAAGCGTTCCTCTTTTTTGTGAATCGAGGGTGCTTCTTAATTCAACTTCAACTTCGCTTATACGAGTTCTTAATTCTCTTATTCTTAGAAGATCAGCTTTTACTGTAGGAGATAAACTAGCTTCCATAGCTTCTAGTTTATTTCTTAAATGTATTTGTGCTTGCCAAAGCTGTATGCTTTTTGCTGGATCAAATGCGCGCTTTAACTTATCTTCAACTTCTTGTAAGGATGTTGCTGTATCTTCTATTTCCTTTATGAGATCTGATGCTTTTGTGGCAGCAGCTTGTTCTTGTTCCTTAAACAGTGCTCTTGCTTCTGCTGGAGTCATAGGGGTTGGTTCAGTTGCCGCAGCTGCTTCTTTTCTAGTTCTAGCCAGTGCAGCCCTTGCAGTGTCTGCATCAACAAGACTCATAATTCTACTGTCATCAGGTCCAAGCTTTCCTGGATGTGGATTAGTTGCTATAACTTTTTGTCCTGGTTTAGCATTAGCGATACTATCTGTTCGGATCCATCCTTGACCTTCGATATAGACAGCTTCTACGCCATTAATTGTTTGTAACTTGCTTGATGGGGGTATTGTGGAAGTAGTACTTGCAATTGCAGGTTTTTCTTTTGGAATATGAACAAATTCTGCTTCTTCTCCTGTTTTCACAACAACCATTTCAATATCGCTTGCTCTGAACGAACCCCCGCCGGGAGATGTTGATGCAGATTTGCCCACCATAGTTCTGTCAGGGCGTATTTCTGTGACTTCAAGAATTCTACCTCTTACTTTAACGATGCTTCCCACTCTAACATCAGCTAATGCCCTGGCAGCAGCTAGTTCAGCAGCTTTCGCAGCAGCAGAGGCTGCTTCTGCTGTTTCACCTATTGCTCCTTTAGCACCTTTGGCTCCCTTCATGGGGCCCATAGGAATAGCCATTAACACTATGTTTCCAGCGACTTCTCCTATAGTTTCTGGTCTGCCAAATTCTTTTTCCATGCCCATAACTAGGTATTGAAAATTATCAGTATCTTCGAATATTCCCCACCAAAGTGCTGAACCAACTGTAGAAATTGCATCTTTTGCCAAACTAAGTATTTGAACTGCTGTTCCACCTAAGTAAATAGTGGGCCCTGCAATAAGACCTCCAATATTGCCATGTTCGAGCATGCCTGTGACGGGACTGGCTATCAGTCCACCCACCCAAACTATAGTCATTCCTACTCCTGTTCCAATTGTAACTGTAGTTGATTCTCCAATCTTAAGTATTTTTGCAATCATTGCAGCACGCGGGTCATAAAGACCTCTTTCTTCGTATTCTTTAATAGCAGCAGTTAATTGTGCATCGATGGTACCAGGGCGCCACCATTCTGGAGGACGAGCTGCTTCTTCTTCTGCAAATATATCTTTTTTTGGAGGAAGAGTTGGTGTGTAGTGTTCCCAATCTATTTTAGCAAAAAGAGAACTTTTGTCAGAAACAAAAACCTCTTCTCCATTTGTTGGGTTTATGCTAGATGGGCCACCATCAACATTTCTAACCTCACCGCTTGGAGTTATCGTTGCTGAAACTTGATCATTAGATGTTTCTACACTAACTGTCATCCCGGGATTCTGGATTCCTGCCTTCGCAGGAATGACAGAAAGGTTCGCGGGGATGACAATCGAACTCCCATCAGTTGGAATTTCGTATTTTTTCCCGTTAAAGAGCATGTAAATTTTATCATCTTTAAACGCATCATCTAAGGCTTTAACTTCTACTTCTAAGGTGCTACCTGGTTGCTGACCTGCACTTTTAAGAGCGCCACTTATAATTGAAAGTGTTACTTGGCATCCCTGCATATAAAATTGTGCAGCATAAGAATAATAGGGCATGGCAAGAAATAGCATTGTCATTCCAACTAAGGCTGGAATCCAGCGTTTAATTTGATTCATATGTTCACCCTCTCCTTGAATCCTCTCCCATCAAGGGAGAGGAAGAGTTTATAAGTACTCTTCGGTATGTTGAAAAAAATTCTTAAGTATTTGGATTTACTGAGAGATATACTGACTATCCACCAACGTACTACTTTTAGATAATTATACCATAAAAATATTGACCACGGTTTATTCGCTGATTATAATGATAATCAGCGGTATAACTGAGGATTCATTAAATGTTTTTGAATAGGTTTTTGAAACTTAAGCCATTTGTGAGCAAAAAATCTTGTTTTTTGCTGGGTCCAAGAGCTGTTGGGAAAACATCTCTTATTCGTGAAGAAATTCTTGGTATTTCTAACATCTTATATATTGATCTACTCAAGGCACGGAATTTTACATTATTAAGTGGAAATCCTTCTGAGCTTGAAAATCTGATTGAAGAGCATCAAGTTGTTGTTATTGATGAAATTCAAAAAGTGCCACCACTGCTGGATGAAGTACATCGTCTCATTGAAGAGCGGCATATTCATTTTTTACTAACAGGAAGTAGTGCTAGAAAACTCAAACGAGGTCATGCAAATTTATTAGCGGGACGAGCATGGACATTGAATCTTTTTCCTCTTGTTTTCCCTGAAATTCCTAAGTTTGATCTTAATCGGGCATTAAGGTTTGGTTTGCTACCAGCCGTTTGGTTGAGTGGAGACCCTGAAGAAGAGCTGGATTCTTATATCTCTACTTATCTTAAAGAAGAAATTCTTGCCGAAGGACTCAGCCGCAATCTACCCGCATTTAATCGGTTTTTAAAAGTGGCTGCTCTTTCAAGTGGCAATTTGATTAATTATTCTCAAATGGCAAGTGATGCCCAAGTAGCTGAATCAACGATACGTGGTCATTTTGAAGTCTTACAAGACACCCTCATTGGCTATATTATAGAACCCTTTATTGAAAGTAAAAAACGTAAAGCCATTGCAACACCTAAATTTTATCTTTTTGATAATGGAGTTCGCCATGCCTTGATGGGAACAATTTCGTTAGATAGAAACTCTGATATCTATGGAAGCTCATTTGAGGCTTGGCTCGCTCATGAAATACGAGCGTACTTGGGTTATACCCGTTCAAAACTTCCGTTAACTTTTTGGCGCTCAATAAGTCAGTTCGAAGTTGATTTTCTGATTGGTGATAAAGTTGCCATTGAGGTGAAGGCAACTTCTCAAGCGCATGAAAGGCACTTAAAAGGATTAAAGGCCTTATCAGAAGAAAAAATTTTCAAATCTTTTTACCTTGTGACGCAGGATCCTACCGTTCGAACTT
>CAYJUJ010000005.1:970-19174 GCA_964373325.1 uncultured bacterium | reverse complement strand
TTGTTTCTATGTAAAGCTTTGCGAACATTTTTTGAAAAACTCAGCGCAGACCGACCTAGCTTTCGGAAAAAGGAGATCCTTCACTTCGTTCAGGATGACGCAAGAAGTATAAGTTAACAAACGAAAGGGCGAGCCATTTTGAAAAAAATTGTTTGCAAAGCAAGAACCCATTACGCAAAAACTGTGAATGATATCATATGTGCTCATCGCAACTTCCTTTATTGCAACTTTCTATTGATTGTGCTTTATTAGAACCACAAAAATGCTTCATAAAAAAGTAAAGCAAAAAGCGAAAGAAACGGTTGTGTGGGCTATTGTCATCATGATTTGTGTGGTGATGATATTCTGGACTTATGGCATTCGTGATCAAGGTGGTAGGGGTGAGCAGAAAGCAATTCTTAAAATTAATGGTGAAGAAATTGACCGTAATCAGGTCTATAGTGTGTATAGAAGAATTTCTTCTCTTTATCAAAGGTACTCTCAAACGAACACCAATCCCTCTTTCTTAAAAAATTTAGCTATAGAGCAGATTATTCGAGATAAACTCAAAGAACAAAAAGCTAATACACTTCACTTCAGGGTGAGTGACCAAGCTATTCGCGATATGATTCAAGAAGATCCATCTTTCCAGGAAAATGGTGTTTTCCAAAAAAATCGTTATTTTCAATGGCTAGAGAATCAACGCCTATCCCCTTCTTTATATGAAGTCCACATGAGAACTCAGTTAAAGAGTTTTTTATTATCACAACTGCTCAAAGAGAGTATTAAACCTTCAGAACCTGAAATCGTGAAAGAATTCTTAACTGAAAATCAAAAATTAAAATTTGAATATGTTATGGTGGATGCCAATAAACTTCCTTTATTGGGACCTTTAGGAAACGTTCAAGAATGGCTTAAAGACCCCCAAAATAAAAAAAGGGTTACAGATTATTATGAACAAAATAAAAAGTTAAAGTATACAAATACTGCTATTGAATCTGTTGAACAAAAAATTGCAGAAGAGCTTTATCGACAATGGGTGCTGCAAAACCAGGCAGAAAAAATAGCAAATGATATTTTACAACTTTGGATGAAAAATGATGTTTTAGGATATCTTAAAGAAAGAAAACTGAAGGTTGAAGTTGGACAAGAAGTAAGTTTAAGAGCGCTTTATTTTGAAAAACTGGGGTATCAACCAAATTTGGCGTCTGAACTTTTTAGTATAGGAAACAATACCGTTTATTCTAAGGTGGTTAAAAATCAGGATAAGTTTTTTGTTTTAAGGGTTAAAGCAAAGCTACCTTTTGATCTTGCAATCTTTGATAAGAAGAAAACAGAATTTGAAAAAACTATTTTTATGTCTAAAGAGCAGTCTTTGGAGTTAAGTTTTACAGAATGGCTTCGCAAAAAAGCTTCCGTCGAAATTGATGAAAACTTCCTCAAATGACCACAATTGTCATTATTGGGGGTGGGGTTGTAGGGTGTGCCATTGCCGAGCAGCTCTCAAGTCATCCCAATACAGAAATTCATATTCTAGAAAAAAATGAAAGTATTGGAGAAGGAGTTACAAGTCGAAATAGTGGCGTTATTCATGCTGGCCTTTACTATCCTCCTTCTTCTCTTAAAGCGAAGCTTTGTATAGAAGGGCAAGAGCTTCTTTATGAATGGTGTCATAAACACTCAGTACCTCATAGGAAAACAGGTAAATTAGTAGTGGCAGAAACTCTCGTTGCAGAAAATGATCTTCATTCTCTGTATCAAAATGCTTTGGCCTCTGGCGTTAACTCAAACACTCTTCGTATTATTTCAAAGAGTGAAATGCAAAAAATAAATCCAAATATCCAAGGTGTTCTAGCACTTTATTCTATGAGTACTGGCATTGTTGATTCACAAGCCTTGTGTAGAAGCTTTTATGGTGAGGCTTTTAAGAAAAATGTTTCTTTCCATTTTCGGTGCGAAGTCACAGGAATTACTAAAAAAGATAAATTTGTTTTAGAGACTTCACGTGGTGAAATGGAGTGTGACGTTGTTATTAATGCTGCTGGTCTCTATGCAGATGAAGTGGCGGCCTTAGCTGGGGTTACAAAATATAAAATTTATCCATGGAGGGGAGATTACTTTAGAATAAAACTTCCTTATCCAATAAAAGAGCTTGTGTATCCTCTGAAAAGACCCAAAGGGGGGCTAGGAATTCATTTAACGTTTGACACGCAATCTCATTATTTTTTGGGTCCAGATATTGAACCCTGTTTGTCAAAAGATGATTTTAAGGAGAAGCCTGAAAAGCTTGATCTCTTTTATGAAGCTGCAAGTCGTTTACTTAAAGGTATTTCTAAAGATATGCTTTCTTATGAGACCTGTGGCATTCGTCCAAAATTAAGATCTTTTGAAAGTCAGGAAGAAAAGGATTTTATTGTATCTGAAGACCTACCAGGTTTTTTTAACTTAGTAGGTATTGAGTCCCCAGGACTCACTGCTTCCCTAGCCATTGCAAAACACATTGATAAGGTAGTGTTCTAAAGGGGGTGTTCCAAAAGTGACGGCTACTAGCTGTCACTTTTGGAACACATCTGACTACTGTCATCCCGTATCCGCCTACTCACTCCTGTTCTTCAATGTCGAATATGTATCGTAACTTATTCAGTTTATCTTTCTCTCGATTTTTCGCTTACACAAAGGAGTTTCAGTTCACCACCATAGCCCATTCCGCCTTCGTCATAAGAAAGTGTTGCAAAAAACGTTTCGTTTGCATCCACATTAACGGTTGAGATTCTCTTGATGGAGTTGTTTCTAGATCTCCTTACCCATTGATAGCCGAGATCAGCAAAGTTATGAACTGTGAGTTGAGCCTGCTGATAAACTTCATCTGCATAAGGACCCTCTCCCTCTTCCATAAACTCGGTATCTAGTTTTAAATCTAGCCCTTCACGATCCTCATTTGGTTTCAATTCGGCAAGAGATAAATCGGCTTCAACTGCATCTTTATTTGTCATGACTTTTTTAAGATCAAGTGAATGATCAGAAAATATTTCATCTAAACCTATAAATCGAAATGATACAAGTGCGGGCTTATATGTTTCAAAATTTTTCCTGAATTCGCCTGATGATAGGGGAGGCAAGGATAATAATTTATCATTGGCATCAAGTGTTAAACTAGCAACCTCTTTTCCGTTCACGTCATTGCAAGAAAGATTTAAACGGGCAGCATTTGCAAGTGTAAATGAAAACGCTGTTAGAGTTAGTACCAAGAAACATAGGTTTTTCTTCATAGAGAGTTCTCCTTTTAGTATGCTTGATTATTTCGCAATACCAAGTTCTTCATTTTTACTACGAGTTCCTTCGGGCATCCGCCCTTCCGCCTACGCTCTTTGAGCTACGGCGAGACCACGCCATAGCCTTCGGCGACGGCCGCCTTTATTTAGGTGGGTACATTCAAGTTTCAGCATATTTTTTTGTCAAGTATAACTTTTGTTAAGTTGACACTTATAATGTGCTGAATGAAAGCACTTCTTCAATTGAAGAAGTGGATAGAAAATCTTCGGCCCCTTAAGCCTTAACCCTATTTTCACTCATTGCAACTTTCTTAGATAATTTGATGGTTTTTAAGGTACTCGATAATTTTTTGAGTACATTCTTGAGACGAGAGCTGATCTGTTTTTAGTTCAATGTCGGGCGATTCCGGTGGTTCATAAATATCACTAATTCCAGTAAAAGATTTCATTTCTCCTGATAAAGCCTTTTTATAATGACCTTTGGGATCTCTCTCAATACAAACATCTAAAGGGGCATTCACAAAAACTTCAATACATGAGTTTAGTATTTTTTTTGCTTCGCCTCTATGTTTTTTATAAGGAGAGATAAGACTAGCCAAAACTATCACTCCATGTTTGC
Source organism: uncultured bacterium (assembly GCA_964373325.1). Classification (GTDB taxonomy): domain Bacteria; phylum Bdellovibrionota; class JACOXK01; order JACOXK01; family JACOXK01; genus CAYJUJ01. The sequence continues at coordinate 15,304 of CAYJUJ010000005.1, read as the reverse complement.
TAAGTAAGTTAGCTATAAAAATGGCTCTTTCAATATTTTTATCTCTATCTTCTTTTGAAAAGCCTAAGTCTTTTGATAAAAACTGTCGAAGAAGATCACCATCTAAAATTTCACAAGCAATATTATTTTCAGTGAAATAGCGATGAAGCTCTTTAGCAATAGTTGTTTTGCCTGATCCTGAGAGCCCTGTAAACCAAAGAACTGTACCCTTCATTTGTGATATTTTAAAGCCTGGGAAGTGTGATGCCTTTTTGAGCTTGGTATTTTCCTTTTCTATCAGCGTAGGAAACTTCGCATACTTCGTCGCTTTCAAAGAAGAGAACTTGAGCAATCCCTTCATTCGAATAAATTTTGGCTGGAAGAGGGGTTGTATTCGATATTTCAAGTGTTACATAGCCTTCCCATTCGGGCTCAAAAGGGGTTACATTAACAATAATGCCACACCTGGCATAGGTTGATTTACCGACACAAATAGTGAGGATGTTTCTAGGAATTCTAAAATATTCTACTGTGCGAGCGAGTGCAAAGGAGTTTGGAGGAACAATGCAAATATCTCCTTTGAAATTAACAAAAGAAGATGATTCAAAGTTTTTGGGATCAATAATTGATGAATTAACATTAGTAAATATTTTATATTCATCTGAAACACGAATGTCATATCCATAAGAAGAAACGCCGTATGAGATAGCTCCATTTTTAACTTGAGATGCGGCAAAAGGCTCAATCATTCTTTCCTTTTGACTCATGAGTTTTATCCACCTATCTGATTTAATAGACATACTTATCAGTTATCAGTTTTCAGTGATCAGTCAAATTTATAATTTGTAAACCTTTTATGATAGTTTTAAGAAATATTTGTTTTTATTTGGAAATATTTTAGGGTGTATGATGCTGGCTAAAATTTCTAATGTATCAACGATTCGGTGACTTGGACGATTAAAATAAGAGTTTCCATCAACAACATAAACTTCCCCATTTTGTACGGCTTTGAGTTTTTGCCACAGAGGCTTTTGGGTAAGAAGGGGTAAATCCTTCAGTGTTTGTTCCATTTTAAAACCACAAGGAGCAATGACGATTTTATCAGGTTGTTCATTTAATATATCTTCGATTTTGTTATATCCTGTGTGTTCTCCTTTTCGGCTTATGATGTTTTGCCCACCCGCAATTTCAACCATTTCCGGCACCCAATTTCCGGCAATCATGATGGGATCAATCCACTCAATATTGCAAATTTTGGGCTTATCTTTGATTAGCTTAGATTTTTTTCTAATATCATGAACCCTTTGTTTTAATTGAGTTACTAAGATTTGAGCTTCACTAATCCTTTGGGTGACATGACCTATTTCTAAAATATTCTCAAAAATATCACCCAGAGTGCTTGGTTTTAAACTTACAATAGTAGCATGGCAGTCTAAAGCTAATAATGCATTTTTAACATCCTTCAAGGAAACCGCACAGACTTCACATTGGTCTTGCGTTAAAATAACATCAGGATTTAACTTTTTTAATTTTTCCTCATCAACTTGGTAGATACTCAAAGCTTGCTGAAGAAGATTTCTCACATCTTGATCAATTTCGTGACTTTTCTTAAAGTGGTCAATAGAACTGCGTGTGAGGACAGGTTTAGAAGTAATATGAGGAGGATAGTCACATTCATGGGATATGCCTACGAGTTCATTTTCCAACCCTAAGGCACAGGCTATTTCTGTATTGCTTGCTAATAAGGAAGCTATTTTCATAACAGTTATCCCAGGTATGTAATTAAAGAGGTTAGCGGTTTGATCTTCTCACCAACAAGAATATAGCATGTTCCCTGTTTATACTTTGGGGAAAATCCAAGTTCTTTGAATTTAACTTTTCGAATTAATGTTTTCATACTGTTCTTTTTATTTTTCTTCTTTATTTTGAAGTGACAACCAATCAAATTGACCACTTAATGCTAAGATGGCTAGACCACCTGTAAAATTAGCGAAAGCTACAGTTGTAGCCATCTTATCATTCTCAAGATCACTAATACTCAGAAAGATATTATTCGATATTCTTTTACTTATCGATTTCCAAAGACGGTTTAAGGAGAAACTTACTTCTGAAACTGTTTCTTCTCGGAGTGAAAAATGTTTTATTACAGAAGCAATATAAGGCAATGTAGGATAATCATGTTTTGGCGATATTCCACTAAAATATCCGTGAGATCCCGCTCTTCTTGTTTCTTCTTCAATCACCAATAGATAGTGAGTATAATTATGAATAGATGCAATCAAATGAGATTGTGTCTCTGTATTTGGTTTAAGCAGCCACCTTGCCAAATGTAAAAGAACTGCCCTGTGTACAGAACCCCTACTGTCATCAAAGGGAACGCCACCATTCCAGCTGCCATATGTTCTATAACCAGTAAGCTTATAACCAACCTGAGTTGGGAAACTTGGGTGAAATCCTTTATTGAGTTTATCAAAAAGTAATTCTTTTATTTCTTGATTTAAACCCGTATTTGCTTTGATGAGTGCGATGACAGCAGTTGAAACAGCATGTGTATGGACATTAACAGGATTTTTTAACATAAATATCAATTGATCTCTCACCTTTCCTTTAAGATCTGATATCTTTTCTCTATCTGGAAATACATCTCGTTTTTGAATTAAATCTAATGCTTGCAATGCGTATGCAAGTGCCCATAAATCATAATCATCCTTTAAATTCAAATGTAGAGCAATTTCAATTTTTTGTAAAAAACTTGAAATAAGATTTTCTAATTGTTCTTTAGAAAAAACTTCTAGCTTTTGGGCTGATAGATAAAACAAAATTCCAATGGCTATGGATGCCAACTCAACATCTATTGGCCCTTTGTAATAAAACCAACTTGCGACTCCAAATTGGTTTAAACGAGAATACATTGCTTTTGCAATATGATCTATGATTTTAGACGAATTCTCAAAAATTTCGTTAACATTCTCTGTATTTTCATCTAATAAGCTCTCTAAAATATGTAATAAAATAATTCTTTTTTCTCTTTCTAGCGGCTTATTTAATAAGGTGCTGATTTTGTTCGAAAGGTTCTCTTTTTTAATGTCGCTTATAATCCAATATTTTCTGGGAACAAACATGAGGGCATCTGCTGCTTCCAATTGTAATTCACTATCCGAGTCATTTGATAAAATTATATCTATAAATTTGTTTGCTACTTCTGGATCTGAAATATCAAGCACTCTTAAAGCTATGAAAATATTAATTTTTGTTTTTTGAGTAGCATTTTTCAATTTCTCTAACAATAGCATCTTAATTTCGCCGACGTTCTTATAAGATGCCAATGAAAGCGCTGCCTCTTGTACAACACCTCGGCTTGAGTCATTTAAAATAAGATTGTAAAGAGCTGCGATCAATTCATCTGATGGTGAATTTATTTTTCCTAGACAATTTACTGCTTCAATTCTACCCCTGAAAAACGGCCGTCCTTGATCTAATTGCTCATTCTTAGCTAGTCTTAAAAGGTTTTCCTGACCCTTCGAAAAATCCACATTTAATCTTTGCAATGTCTTTATAGCTTCTTCAACAACTGAATAATCTGTATCCAAGAGTAAATCAAACAGGTTTTGAATTGCTTCTTCTCTCAAGTCATTTTGAATTATGGAAATAAATCCAATTAAAAGACTCGCAGCACGTTTTACCGCATTATTTTCATCTTTAAGGCATTTAATAATGTTTTTAATACATTTATTAGAAAGAGGAATAGATTTATTTTCAAAAATATAGACATATAGTCCCCGCAGAGCACTTTCTCGAACCTTGGCCTCTACATGGAGTATATTTCTCGAAACTAAAGAGATAAGGGTGTCCTGGGGTGGATCCAAACGCGCTAAGGTATCCATAGCTTCATATTGAAAGTCGCTATCATCAATAGCTTCAATTTTTTTGAGTATTGCTGGCAAAGCTTCACTTATTCTAAAATATTTTATAACCAGTAGTGCTCGGATTTTAATACGATTATTCTCATCGTTAAGTAATTGAGTAACAGCTTGAGAAAAAGTGGCATCCCTTTTGGCGAGATCCGATATGTTTTCAGAAGAGTAATTGAACCCATCACCCCTGATCTCCTTTAAGAAAGTTTCAATATCGTAATCTGAGGCCAAAGGCTCATTTTCACCTAACGCAACATCAGGAAGACAGATTATTAGAGACAATGTAAATAAAATACAAATTAAAGGGACGACTTTTATTTTCATAACTCTAAACGAGACTGTCGAAAAATTCCGCTTATTTTTGTCACTTGAGGTGTCAGAAAATGTTTTTTTAGAGTTTCACATTTTTAACAGCTATTCTGACAAAAGCGCAATATTTCTCTAGCCTTACCTCCTCTTTCTTGGCTTTTAGGAAGATGACTAAAAGCCTCTTCAATTGGTTTAATAAGCAAAGCCTATGCCAATTTCTTTGTTTTAAGTTGCTCACCTTGTTGTTCGTAACATGTTCCAAGCGGTTACTGTTACAAAGCATTGGATAGCAACTTTTAGACTTACAGATGGAGGAAGTGAGTTTTTAGGAGAGTTTGAAAAGGTATGTAAAGAACTTAAAATACCCCATTATTTTACAGATCCAGATCATCTCAATCAGAATGCGTATGTTGAAAGCTCACATGCTACGGATAAGAGAGAATTTTATCAAATAATAGAGATTCCTTTATGAATAGTTTGACGGATATCGTTTTTTGTATTACGAGGCAGTTTATTTTAGCTTTGCTTTAATTGTTTGCATTGGTTTTTTACTTCGCAAGCGTCGAAGTTCAGGTCCTATTGCTCTCGCTTCTATTTCAGCTTCTGTTCTTCTTTTTGTGTAGTGATAAAGGAACCATTCCTAAAAGACATGGACAAGGTCATGCAAGCGGTTTCAAGCACTTTAAGGGCCCAGGCTGACATAAAAGAAGCTAGCTCCATCCGTAAAAAGCCTGTTACCGAAAGCCTAAGTATGTGATATAATTGTATTTGTAGTTTAAAGCTCTTACCTTTTTTAATTGAATCCTAAATTGGGAAGTAAAAAAACTAGAAAATGGAAAAAAAAACTTGTTTAGCATTACTAAGTGCAGTTTTGTTGCTTTTATTTTCAAGCTGTCAGAAAAAGTCTGATAACTCAAAAGTTTCAGCTCTGTTAGAGCCAAGTATTTCCGCATTAACATCCACCCATTTAAGCGCTATGGAGTCTATATTAAAAAGCGAAGTAGCGGAAGAGTATTATGCAATCATAGGACCTTTTGCGTTGCCACAAGGCGTAATTCTTACTGAAGAATTCAATACTGAAAGTTCTCCTTATTATCGCGTTCAAGAAGCAGAAGAAATTCTATACTGGGCTTTTGATAAGCGATCTAAATTTATCCAAAAAGGTAAAGTTTTTTATTTTGTATTCAAAAACGAAAACTTAATACAGAACCTGAGGTTTAGTGCCTGGCCCATTCTATTAAAGAAAGAAAATAATACATTCATGGATTTAGGTGAAAGTGAAGAATTTAGAAATGCACATACATTGAGAGACGCCCAAGAAACTCTGCCAAATCAAAAACCATCTAATGAATTACGCAATACTTTGCAGGAGGAAAATCCTATTTCTAGTTCAGAACCAGTACCCAGCGAATGTTGTCGCTTCCATAAAGCGGCTCTTGTTGTTCACACTTACAAAGATGAGATCTTTAAAAATGATATTAAAAATATGCGTACGGCTTTAGATGCACTTGGCTATTCGGTTACAGCTCCGGCAGAGCCTATTTCAAGCGAAGATGATCTGTATCACATGATCGAAAAAACAAGGGCACGTTTTGCACGCCACCCATCTTGTTGTCCTGCTGAGACATGTTGTGGCGAAATTGTAGTTTATGTTACAGGACATGGAATAGAACGTGGAATTAGTATTGAAAAACAGAAAACATGGGCTGAATGGTTTGGTTGGACACCTTATAATCCAAATCCTTTGGTTTCTTATGGCCGGTTGGCAAATGCATTTTTTGGGGGTATAAGCCGTGAACAATGTCTACATCTAACCTTAATGTTAGATGCATGTCATAGTGGTGCAGCTACTGATCATTTACTGGCTCAACCATCTTGTAAAATCTGTGTTTACACTAGCGCAACACGCGATGGGCGATCCTATGGCAACTGGTGGAGTAATGATATTGCAGTATGTGAAGAAATCTACCACGGACAAGCTCATAGCATTGAGGATATATCGAAATGTATGAACACTTTATCTGACATTCACGTTATAAAAGACCGTGATGGTAACGACATACAAGCAATAACCCCTCAAAAACAATGCTTTCCTGAAACACCCTAAAGAAAAAGTGCTTGGCATTTTTTAAAGCAAAATCAGTTTTCAGTGATCAGTCAAATTTATAATTTGTAAACCTTTTATGATAGTTTTAAGAAATATTTGTTTTTATTTGGAAATATTTTAGGGTGTATGATGCTGGCTAAAATTTCTAATGTATCAACGATTCGGTGACTTGGACGATTAAAATAAGAGTTTCCATCAACAACATAAACTTCCCCATTTTGTACGGCTTTGAGTTTTTGCCACAGAGGCTTTTGGGTAAGAAGGGGTAAATCCTTCAGTGTTTGTTCCATTTTAAAACCACAAGGAGCAATGACGATTTTATCAGGTTGTTCATTTAATATATCTTCGATTTTGTTATATCCTGTGTGTTCTCCTTTTCGGCTTATGATGTTTTGCCCACCCGCAATTTCAACCATTTCCGGCACCCAATTTCCGGCAATCATGATGGGATCAATCCACTCAATATTGCAAATTTTGGGCTTATCTTTGATTAGCTTAGATTTTTTTCTAATATCATGAACCCTTTGTTTTAATTGAGTTACTAAGATTTGAGCTTCACTAATCCTTTGGGTGACATGACCTATTTCTAAAATATTCTCAAAAATATCACCCAGAGTGCTTGGTTTTAAACTTACAATAGTAGCATGGCAGTCTAAAGCTAATAATGCATTTTTAACATCCTTCAAGGAAACCGCACAGACTTCACATTGGTCTTGCGTTAAAATAACATCAGGATTTAACTTTTTTAATTTTTCCTCATCAACTTGGTAGATACTCAAAGCTTGCTGAAGAAGATTTCTCACATCTTGATCAATTTCGTGACTTTTCTTAAAGTGGTCAATAGAACTGCGTGTGAGGACAGGTTTAGAAGTAATATGAGGAGGATAGTCACATTCATGGGATATGCCTACGAGTTCATTTTCCAACCCTAAGGCACAGGCTATTTCTGTATTGCTTGCTAATAAGGAAGCTATTTTCATAACAGTTATCCCAGGTATGTAATTAAAGAGGTTAGCGGTTTGATCTTCTCACCAACAAGAATATAGCATGTTCCCTGTTTATACTTTGGGGAAAATCCAAGTTCTTTGAATTTAACTTTTCGAATTAATGTTTTCATACTGTTCTTTTTATTTTTCTTCTTTATTTTGAAGTGACAACCAATCAAATTGACCACTTAATGCTAAGATGGCTAGACCACCTGTAAAATTAGCGAAAGCTACAGTTGTAGCCATCTTATCATTCTCAAGATCACTAATACTCAGAAAGATATTATTCGATATTCTTTTACTTATCGATTTCCAAAGACGGTTTAAGGAGAAACTTACTTCTGAAACTGTTTCTTCTCGGAGTGAAAAATGTTTTATTACAGAAGCAATATAAGGCAATGTAGGATAATCATGTTTTGGCGATATTCCACTAAAATATCCGTGAGATCCCGCTCTTCTTGTTTCTTCTTCAATCACCAATAGATAGTGAGTATAATTATGAATAGATGCAATCAAATGAGATTGTGTCTCTGTATTTGGTTTAAGCAGCCACCTTGCCAAATGTAAAAGAACTGCCCTGTGTACAGAACCCCTACTGTCATCAAAGGGAACGCCACCATTCCAGCTGCCATATGTTCTATAACCAGTAAGCTTATAACCAACCTGAGTTGGGAAACTTGGGTGAAATCCTTTATTGAGTTTATCAAAAAGTAATTCTTTTATTTCTTGATTTAAACCCGTATTTGCTTTGATGAGTGCGATGACAGCAGTTGAAACAGCATGTGTATGGACATTAACAGGATTTTTTAACATAAATATCAATTGATCTCTCACCTTTCCTTTAAGATCTGATATCTTTTCTCTATCTGGAAATACATCTCGTTTTTGAATTAAATCTAATGCTTGCAATGCGTATGCAAGTGCCCATAAATCATAATCATCCTTTAAATTCAAATGTAGAGCAATTTCAATTTTTTGTAAAAAACTTGAAATAAGATTTTCTAATTGTTCTTTAGAAAAAACTTCTAGCTTTTGGGCTGATAGATAAAACAAAATTCCAATGGCTATGGATGCCAACTCAACATCTATTGGCCCTTTGTAATAAAACCAACTTGCGACTCCAAATTGGTTTAAACGAGAATACATTGCTTTTGCAATATGATCTATGATTTTAGACGAATTCTCAAAAATTTCGTTAACATTCTCTGTATTTTCATCTAATAAGCTCTCTAAAATATGTAATAAAATAATTCTTTTTTCTCTTTCTAGCGGCTTATTTAATAAGGTGCTGATTTTGTTCGAAAGGTTCTCTTTTTTAATGTCGCTTATAATCCAATATTTTCTGGGAACAAACATGAGGGCATCTGCTGCTTCCAATTGTAATTCACTATCCGAGTCATTTGATAAAATTATATCTATAAATTTGTTTGCTACTTCTGGATCTGAAATATCAAGCACTCTTAAAGCTATGAAAATATTAATTTTTGTTTTTTGAGTAGCATTTTTCAATTTCTCTAACAATAGCATCTTAATTTCGCCGACGTTCTTATAAGATGCCAATGAAAGCGCTGCCTCTTGTACAACACCTCGGCTTGAGTCATTTAAAATAAGATTGTAAAGAGCTGCGATCAATTCATCTGATGGTGAATTTATTTTTCCTAGACAATTTACTGCTTCAATTCTACCCCTGAAAAACGGCCGTCCTTGATCTAATTGCTCATTCTTAGCTAGTCTTAAAAGGTTTTCCTGACCCTTCGAAAAATCCACATTTAATCTTTGCAATGTCTTTATAGCTTCTTCAACAACTGAATAATCTGTATCCAAGAGTAAATCAAACAGGTTTTGAATTGCTTCTTCTCTCAAGTCATTTTGAATTATGGAAATAAATCCAATTAAAAGACTCGCAGCACGTTTTACCGCATTATTTTCATCTTTAAGGCATTTAATAATGTTTTTAATACATTTATTAGAAAGAGGAATAGATTTATTTTCAAAAATATAGACATATAGTCCCCGCAGAGCACTTTCTCGAACCTTGGCCTCTACATGGAGTATATTTCTCGAAACTAAAGAGATAAGGGTGTCCTGGGGTGGATCCAAACGCGCTAAGGTATCCATAGCTTCATATTGAAAGTCGCTATCATCAATAGCTTCAATTTTTTTGAGTATTGCTGGCAAAGCTTCACTTATTCTAAAATATTTTATAACCAGTAGTGCTCGGATTTTAATACGATTATTCTCATCGTTAAGTAATTGAGTAACAGCTTGAGAAAAAGTGGCATCCCTTTTGGCGAGATCCGATATGTTTTCAGAAGAGTAATTGAACCCATCACCCCTGATCTCCTTTAAGAAAGTTTCAATATCGTAATCTGAGGCCAAAGGCTCATTTTCACCTAACGCAACATCAGGAAGACAGATTATTAGAGACAATGTAAATAAAATACAAATTAAAGGGACGACTTTTATTTTCATAACTCTAAACGAGACTGTCGAAAAATTCCGCTTATTTTTGTCACTTGAGGTGTCAGAAAATGTTTTTTTAGAGTTTCACATTTTTAACAGCTATTCTGACAAAAGCGCAATATTTCTCTAGCCTTACCTCCTCTTTCTTGGCTTTTAGGAAGATGACTAAAAGCCTCTTCAATTGGTTTAATAAGCAAAGCCTATGCCAATTTCTTTGTTTTAAGTTGCTCACCTTGTTGTTCGTAACATGTTCCAAGCGGTTACTGTTACAAAGCATTGGATAGCAACTTTTAGACTTACAGATGGAGGAAGTGAGTTTTTAGGAGAGTTTGAAAAGGTATGTAAAGAACTTAAAATACCCCATTATTTTACAGATCCAGATCATCTCAATCAGAATGCGTATGTTGAAAGCTCACATGCTACGGATAAGAGAGAATTTTATCAAATAATAGAGATTCCTTTATGAATAGTTTGACGGATATCGTTTTTTGTATTACGAGGCAGTTTATTTTAGCTTTGCTTTAATTGTTTGCATTGGTTTTTTACTTCGCAAGCGTCGGGGTTCAGGTCCTATTGCTCTCGCTTCTATTTCAGCTTCTGTTCTTTTTTTTGCATAGTGATAAAGGATTTGATCATGAGAGTATTTAAATTTTTCTCCAAAGGGGCACGCTTCTCTTACTTTAAGCCATTTTTTCCAGCTGTTTCTTTTTGAATTAAGAGCTTCTTGAAAAGGTTTCATGCAGGGCTCAGTGCATGGTTTGCAGAGGTTTACAGGTTGAGGTTTTTTTTGTGGTCCTGCGCTATCAAAGACAATTGCAGAGCGAAAAGCTATCCAAGGGCCATATTGAGGGTGAACATTTAAATGACTGGGGGAGAGATCTGCTAATCCAGAAATGAGAGCCAGTTTTTGAAAGGCTATTTTTTGGGATGCATGAAGCTCTGCCCAAAATACACTCCATGGTATTTCCATTTTTTCCAAGATTTTTAAAATATTTTGACGAGTGTATTGATCGAGAGGGTGAAGAGTTTTTCTTAAGTCTTTATTTTTGTGGATCTCTTTTAAAAAATGAGGCCAAAGATGACGTGAGTTGCCAATAAGTATACCTAAAGTATTAGTGCGATTATAATTTGGGAGTTGAAATTCTTTTTTAACACGTTTGTTATACCATTGAACCTGAAATGGTTGAGCAAGATCAAAGCCTGATTTAAATGCTTCTTTTTTAATGAGTTTTAAAATTTGACGCCAGTTCATTATTTTTAAACATTATTGTTTTACTGAAATTGTAAATTGATCTGGTTTGTTGTTTTGTGATAGGGGCTCAAATCTTTCCATCTCAGCTGATAGAGACACAAAAGAGGGTGCCGAAGCAAAAACCTGTATTTGTTTATTAGCAAAAAAAGCCTTGTATGTGTTTTTTCCCATCGGAAAAGAAGTGAGTGGTAAATCATCAACCTGAATTTTAACCCACACGTCTTGATAAGATCTTAGGTAATATTGCTTTCCTTCATGAGGATACCATTGATCTGTTTCAATGCTTGTTTTTTCTGCTTCATTTTTAGATAGAAGATTATTGATGGTGGATTGGTTTTCTTCGCTTAGAAAAAAAATAAATCCTATTGCTATTACTGAAGCGGTTATCATACCACCTATCAAATACTTGCGAGTGATAAATTTTCGAGTTTTTGCGGGTGCAAGTGGAGGAGGGGGTGTAAACCCCATCATGACCTGGTATCGCAGAATAACGTCTTCTACATTAAGTCCAACACATTTAGCATAGGATTTCAGAAACCCCTTGATAAAGGTTCCTGCAGGCATATTTGCATAGTCGTCTGATTCTAACTTTTGCAGAATTTTAATATGAATTCTTGTTCTTCCCGCAATTTCTTTAAGTGTAATTTGCCTCAGGGTTCTTTCTCTTTTTAGATACTGGCCTAAGGTTTCCACTGGCTAAATTGCATTCTCAAGAAAGTTTTTGAGATCAGAAAGTGATTGATCGCCTATAGCTTGATTAACCACTTTTCCATCTTTGAATAATATCAGTGTTGGAATACCCCGAACTCCATATTTAGCAGGAGTGCTTGGATTATGATCAACATTCATTTTAAAAAATTTAACTTGCTGATTGTATTCATTGGCAATCTGTTCAATTTTAGGTGCTAAGGCCTTACAGGGTCCGCACCACTCTGCCCAAAAATCGACTAATGTGAGAGTTTCTGAGTTAAGAACTTCTTCTTCAAAGTTCGAATCTTTTAAAGGTTTTACATTTGTTGTCATGTTGCCCTCATCTTATTCATTTGACAGTACATCCTGTATCTCTTAAGTTTCGTCTGTGGAAAAGATTATAGATAATATAGTAAGTGAAAGTATTGAAGTCAAACTTGATTTCTTTAAGAAAAATAAAAAAAACATTATTAAACTTTCCCAAGAAATTGCAGATGCTTTTAAGAGAGGAAATAAGCTTCTGATTTTTGGAAATGGTGGAAGTGCTGCTGATGCTCAACACTTGGCAGCTGAATTTACAAACAGAATGCTTATAGAACGCCCACCACTTCCAGCTATTGCTTTAACGACAGATACTTCTGCACTTACAAGTATTAGCAATGATTATGATTATAAGGAGGTTTTTTCAAAACAGATTAAAGCATTGGGGCATAAAAATGATGTTGCCTTGGGAATGAGTACCAGTGGAAAATCAGCCAATGTTGTAGAAGCTATTAGAGTAGCTTCTAAGATGGGATTAAAAACAGCTTCTTTTACAGGGGGAGATGGAGGAGAAGTGGCTCGCTTATCTGATATCAACTTAAATGTTTCTTTGGGTAAAAATGCTCCTCGAACGCAAGAAACCCATTTAGTTATTCTTCATGCTGTAGCAGAACTTGTAGATCATATTTTATTTCCTTGACGCAGTGCGCGTTGACAAATATCCCAAAATAGCAAAATGCTAAGGTTAGAGTGCTCGGGAAGAATGTTCCATTCGTTGTTGTTGTGATTCTTTTTTCTGCGTGGGCAAGCGCTGCACCTCGTATTATTTTCGATGCCGGAGCCAAACCATTTCCAAAAACTCCTTTTCCTCACCCTTATTTTACGAGAGAAGATTCTACTTCCGTTACCGGGCAGCGTATTGTTTATCCCCTAGATGCTCCAACTTCCTTTGAGAGAAAAATAAGAGAAGAGGTTAACTTTTTAGATGGTTTTGGAACTTATTCACCTATTAGTATTCCTTTTTCAGAGCCGTTGGATTTAGGTACTATTAATGACAAAACAGTTTTTTTTGTGAATGTAGATTCTAACTCTCCCAATTATGGGCAAAAAGTAAATCTTGATTTTGAATCTGGGATGTTTCCCATTCGTCTCAAAAAACCTTTATCCTTTTTTAGAAATGATCCTAATCACTCGGTAGATAGTTTTATTTACCGCCCTGGAAATAGAAAGTCTTTCTATGAAGATGAAACAAATACTTTGATACTTCGACCACTGTATCCTTTGGAAGAAAAAACAAGATATGCTGTGATTTTAACTAAGCAAATCAAAGGAGAAGATTCAAAACCCCTTGAACCATTTTTGAAGGAAAAATTTACCTACGAGGTTCCAGAAAAGGTTTTACAAAATCTAGGAGTAAAGTCAGAAGATATTGTTTATGCGTGGGATTTTAGAACACAATCCATTTCAACTTTTTTTGAAATGGTCAGAGCAGGATTTCAAGGGAAGGGGATACTTGGCCCTTTAGCAAATTATCCCACACGATTCCATGAAGTTTCTAATTTAGAAATACTTTCACCGTTTCCCTATTGGATACTTAAAGCAGATTATTTGCAAAGTGTTTTCAATATCATACTTCCGATATTAGACAGAGTTAAGGGGCAACCTTTTTCTAAGTGGCTGGGTTTTGATAATATTGATTATTTTGTTTTTGGAAGTTTTTTGTCTCCACAGCTTAAAAGTCATCACGATTTATCTTTTGCTCCAGGCAAAGTAACTTTTATGATGGCCATTCCTAAATCAACACCAGAAAATAATTATGCATCTGCCCCTTACCCCCTTGCTATTTATGGTCATGGAAACAAGAGGGCGCGCATTGATGGCATTGGTATTGCCAACGTTCTAGCCAAAAAAGGCATTGCTACAATAACCATTGATGCCTCTAGTCATGGCCCCGACCATCTTTTAGCTTCTCTACCATTTTTTCTGAAAGGAGCAATTCAAAGCCAAGATGAAGATATCCGAAACAGAATTGAAGCATTAGCTAAAATGTTTACACAGAATGAACAGATTCTTCATTTAGACTCAGTCAAACTTGTTGATTGGTTGTTTAATAGAGGGCTCCTTCGAGTTTTAACTAAAGAGGGGAGAGCACAAGATGTAGATAATGATGGTATTCCAGACTCAGGGGAGGATTTTTTTACAGCCAATTTTTTCCAAACAAGGGATGTGATGAGGCAGACAGTTATTGACTACATGCAGCTTATGAGAATTATTTCCAACTTAACACGCAAAAAATCAACTCGTTTAAAGGGCGATTTCAACGAAGATGGTGTTGTCGATTTTCGCTCTCCCTTTTATTACGTTGGGCAATCG
>CAYJUJ010000005.1:0-960 GCA_964373325.1 uncultured bacterium | reverse complement strand
TACCTGGTGGTGGTTTAATTGATATTGCTCTACGCAGCCAATCTCGGTTTGTAACAAAGAGAACTTTTTTTCAAATGCTTGGTCCTGCTATTGTAGGAAAGGTAGAAGATGGCGAAACATTTTTTGTTGTTAATAATGACGAAGTAGATAGAGCTTTTTTTGAGACCTCTCTTGCTCCTTCTTCTGATATTATAATTTATAATGAAAATAATAAATTAGAGAGAACCTTTAAAGCAAACCCTGAAGGTGGTTTTTTCTCCTCAATACCTGCTGATTATGGAGATTTTGTAAAAATACAAGTGCGCAATAAAGGAAAGGTAGAGGGAGAAACTCGCTTTCAAGTAACTCATCAAGAAGGATTGGGGTATTTTAGAAATACGCCTGCGTTTCGAGCCCTCATTCATTTGGGGCAATGGATTGTGGATCCAGCAGATCCTATTAATTTTGCTCCTCTCACAAAGAATAAAAATGTTTTAGTTCAGCTATCCTCTGGGGATGATACTGTTCCTATTGCAACAGGGCTCAATTTAGCCAGAGCTTTTGGTCTTATTTCAGATGAGGTGAATCGTCTTTTTTTAAAAGAGGGATATTATGAGGGAAATTATGGTCAGCCGTCTTTTCTTCCTTCTTTTCAGGGGGGTTCCTATTTACAGATTCATGATTCCCGCAGACATGAATATATGACCGTTATGAATGTCAAAGAACCTGAATTTATCAAATACATGTTTCAAGCCCAAAAGGAAGTTCAAAACTATTTCATGAACTCAGGGCTTAAGTTAGAATAAAGTTTACCTTTGGCAACTTGCCACTCGCTGCTCTTAATACTATATTATCTTGAAATGTCAGGGCCTCTTCAAAACGCAAATCTGGTCAATCGCTTTGTGGCGAAAAGCTTAGATTTTGTAATCATGATCATGATTACTTATCCTATCCATCTTGTATTTGCTCCTTTAGCAGATT
>CAYJUJ010000004.1:17160-19812 GCA_964373325.1 uncultured bacterium | reverse complement strand
ACAACCTCCGGTACAATTAACACCATGCGTGCTTCTCACGATACGATCGTGTTGAAAACGGTTGCGATAAAACTCTTCCCATTTTCTGGTTTCTGGTGAAATAATATCTTTAATCCAACTCATGTTTCCCCCAAAATCTTTTACTGAGATTTAATCTGTCGATCATAAATCGCTTGATTGACAGAATATTTTTTTCGTCTTGTCCCAAACACTGTGTAAACCAGCATCAAAAGAATGGCTCCAAAGATACCGCTTAAAAATAAGCCCATGCCATAGTCTTTAGGACGTTGATAAAGTTTTTTCTGATCTGCATCATTTAAAAATGAAACCAATGCAAAAATCTCATCCTTCGTTAAGGACTTATCTTTATAGGCTTGCTGCATGACAGGAAACGGTGGTTCCCCTAAAATGGCTCTAACACCTGGTTCTCCAAGCCTTGAAAAAACTGAAGTTAAGTCTTTGGCTAAAATTCCTCCTCCGATCACAGCATCATTTTTGACATGATGACAGGCGATGCAGCTTGGACCCCCATGAGAAAATCTTATTTTTCCTTGAAAGAGGTTCTGACCTTTAACGACATCTGCGGAAGTGGCATGCTCAATCTCTGAAATAGTTGCTTTTTTCTCTTCTACGCGCTTTTCTGGATCACCTTCACTCACCAAAGAAAGAATGCCTGAGACCATTTTTTTAATTTCTTCTTCATTTAAGGTAGGATGTGGCGGCATGGGAAGGTCTCCCCAATGCCCGGAGCCCCCATTTTTTACAGATTTTGTAAGATGAGAAAGGGCGTCTGTGTCTTTTTGATATTTCTTGGCTATATCTTGAAAAGAGGGACCCACAATTTTTTGATTTTTGGAATGACAGCTTAAACAATCAGACTTTTGCATAAGTTGCTCGGCTTTTTCGAAATCCGAATAGGACAACCCAAGAAAAGAGATACTCACTAGGACAAAACAGACTATCTTTAATGAATTCAGCATGACTTACTAGTCATACCTGCATCTAAAAAATAACAGTATGACTTACATCATAAAAATAGTGGAAATATTGGGAGAGAAAAATCGGTCATTTCTATTACCCACAAGTCCGTCAGAAAGTCTATCCTCCCCACATTTTTGAGTATTAAATAAATTTCCAAAAAATTCTTCCTGCCGCTGCTAAAATAATAATGGCTGTAACTCTCTGGAGTGTGACAGAAGAAAGCTTGCCGACACTGACCCTGGATCCTATTTGCCCACCTAAAAAAACAGCTAAGAGAAGAGCTAAAAACCAATATGTTTCTATAAAGCTTGTTTTTTTTGACCACTGGCCTGCGAGGCCAGATAACGAATTTAGAAAAATAAAAAAACTGGAAGCAGCCGCAATTTGTTTGGGCTTCCCCCATCCCATGAAATATAAAAGAGGAGCAAGAAAGATTCCACCCCCAATCCCTACAAGGCCTGAAAGAAACCCCAGAACTCCTCCCAATGGAAGCCCTATGAACCATCTGATTTTAACGGAAACTTCTTTTTCCGAGGAAATGAGCCTTTGAGAAAAAAACATTCGGAGTCCTGCGACAAAAAGGGAAAATCCCAAAAGTCCCAAAAACCATTCTTTTGAAATAGGAATGCGCCCCCCCACATAAGAAAAAGGAATAGAAGTCACAATGAAAGGAAGAACTAAAGGTAAAGAAAGGTTTCGAGTGCGAATATAATGATAGAGTCCTCCAGCAACAACGACAAGATTACACATTAAGGCCACTTTGGGAATGGTTGTATAGGGAAGTTCAAAGAGTAAAAGAAGTGCTAAATAAGTTGATCCTCCTCCAAATCCCGCTGAAGCATAGACACAGGCCGTCAGAAAGAAAAGAGGAATCAAAAAAACAAAAATTTCCATCCTTCTTGAATTAACTACAATATTTTTTTTATTATGAATATGACCTGTATCAGTTATTTTCCTGACTTCAACATTGGGATACCTTGATTATCAGTAAAACTTTACATGAATTTATTAATAAGAAAAAGTTTCTGATGGGCGTAGAATAGATAAAAGTTTTTTGTCTAGGGTCCAGACTTTGGCTTGAATTAATCGAGCAGTTGAGTAGATAGCCAAGTCAACTAATCCTACTCCTTTGGAATGAAGTTTTCTGTGTGATGAGGCTTCTCCTGCCATGAGCCATATTCCCTTTTCTTCTACTTTGGGCAAAAGAGACCAGTAGTTTTTAATCGTTGTTTTTTCATGGGAGGAGTGAGCTCCTTGCAAAAGTTCACCAAAAATACATTCGATAGCTATCACTGCTCTTTTTTCCAATAATTTAGAAAGAGTATTATAATGTAGAGGATTTCCTTTAAAAAATTCAATCCATATAGAAGTGTCTACAAGAATCATTTATTTTATGATCGATTTAGTTTTCGAATCAATGTTGCAGAATATCCCTGTTGAAAACGAAGTGGTTTTTTGGAAATTTTTTTGTTTAAGGCCTGGATTTTTTTAATAGCAATCCATTCATCAAGAGCAATAATGAGAGCATTGGTAATATTTTTGCCTTGAGAGAGATGCTTAACATCTTTAATGAGTTGATCTGGGATAAGCGCTGTGACTTTCATACGATGAATAATACGATATAGTATCGTATTTGTAAAGCTTTTTCTAAATCTAAATAAATGGTATTGT
>CAYJUJ010000004.1:1393-17060 GCA_964373325.1 uncultured bacterium | reverse complement strand
GATCCAAATCAGATTTTGAGACTTAAAAGTGTATATCCCATCAAGCGGTAGACAAGTTTGGCACAGGTAAAATCAGAAACTTTATTATTGGGAAGCGGCATGAGTTCGACGACATCAAATCCAACTATTTTTTTCTTTTTCGCTACTTTTAAAAGAAGGTTTGTTACATCAAGCCATGTAAGCCCACCTGGCTCTGGTGTTCCTGTTCCAGGAATCACTGCGGGATCAAAAGCATCTGTATCAATGGAAACATAAACAGTATCGGTTAAAGTATTAATGATTTTGTCGTGGTATTTTTCTAAAGGTTGCGTTTTATGCCACAAAAATGTTTTGACGTTACCCTTTCCTTTTACAAGATCGACCTCTCCAACGGAATAGTTTCGAATGCCTACTTGAGTGATAGGACAAAATTCTGAAACCCTTCGCATAACTGCTGCGTGGCTAAATTTTTCACCTTCATAACCATCTCTTAAATCAGCATGGGCATCAAAGTGAAGAATAGAAAGGTTTGGATATTTTTCATGATAGGCTTTCATAGGGCCATAACTCACTGAGTGCTCTCCACCAAGGCCCACTATAATTTTATTCATTTTAAGATATTTGCGATAGATAGGAAGAATTTTTTCAATCATTTCTTCTGGAGAACCTTTGATATCAAAAAAAGGATGCGTATAAATTCCGTGAAGATAAGTTTCTTTTTCTAGCTCTTCATCATAAAGTTCAACTTGCGCTGAAGCATCAATAATAGCTTGGGGTCCTTCGGCTGTTCCTTTTTGATAAGAAGCAGTTTGATCATAAGGAAGGGGCACCACAACGAAAGTAGCATTTTCCAGTTTAGCTTCTTTCCCGCTAATACCACCAAAATTATTCATTTAATTAGGGAATCAGGACGGCAGCTGTAACAACAGTTGTCCAAAGGCCTCTTTCACCAAGTGCAGTTTGAGTTACGTTTCTTGTTTGAACGATTTTGCCATCGATCTTAAAAATTTCTTCTTTCTCGTGCCATGCAAGGTTAGGATCAAAAGCCACCCCTTGAACAGTAGCCAACATTGATGCAGCCAAATCTTCGGCATAATCACTAGCTTCCTCTTCTGTTTCACCGTAGCTATGGTGTTCTGAAAGATAGCCAAACTGATTTGGATCAGCTGGGCGTGCTACGCCAACGCTTGATGCAATCAGTCTTCTATGTTCATTTGTTTCAGCACGGCTCATAACAACGTGAACAATGGCACCAGGGGACAATTTTTCAATACCTAAATTTCGTGGAATAATTTTGCAATTGGGTGGGAAAATACTCGATACTGTCACTAAATTGTATTTAGCTATTCCTGCATCGCGAAGAGCTTCTTCGAAAGAAGAAAGTTTCTCTTTGTGACGACCGACCCCCTTTGTCAAAAACATTTCTTTAGGTACGTATGACATAAGTGCAATTTATATACCAATTTTGCTTTTGCGCAATAGTTTTTTTCCTTTTCTTGTCATTCTTAATTTATTGGGTTAATGCTGCCTTATGAAAGCCCGACTTTTTGTTTTTTTCGCCTTCTTTTTTTTATCTTGCTGTGCTTCATCAGAAAAAAAAGACGCTTCTATGAGCTCAAATACCCCAAAGTTAACCTATAAAACAGCAGAAGAGTTGCTTGGTAAGATAGAAGCTGTTTATAACGGAATTGACGATGTACAAATGAATTTTGAGCAAACAGTAGTTCAAGAACTTTTTGGAAAAAAGGCTGTGAGTTATGGCACAATTTATTCTATAAGGCCTGGAAAGCTTTTTTGGCACACAGAAGAGCCGTCTTCTAATGAAGAAAAACTTATTATCAGTGATCGAGAGCAATGGCTTTATCAACCCTCTGAAAAAGTTGTTTATTATGCTGTGCTTTCAGATAAAGACTTTTTGGCTAAATTAACCCTTATTTTTCTTAAAAAAAGCGGCAAACTAGAGGATTATTTTAAGGTTCAATTTTTGGGGAAGGAAAAGAATTTAGCCCTTTATCCTAAAAAAGAAATTCCTCATATTCACCGTATAGAGCTTATGTATGACAAAAAAACATTTTTATTAAAAGGGTTTAAAGTGGTTTATACTCTTCATAAAGTAAGCACTGTTCTTTTTTCTCATATTAAAACGAATCAGGGATTGTGGGAAAAGCACAAATCAATACCTTTAGATCCTCTTATTTCACAGGATGATTTCCGTTTTAAAGTGCCTTCTGACGTAAAAATCCAATCTTTTCAAGCACAAGAATAGGCCTGTACAAAACATGGGCACTTTTTTATTGACACTGTCTGACATATTGTTATATAATATTTAGACAGTGAGGGGTTGTTCTTTTTTAGACAGTTAATCAGAGTAAAAAACACTCAAAAATGAAGTTTTTAATTATTCTTAATTGGGGAGGAGTAAAGCCATGATTAATTGGGATGAGTTTGAGCACATACACGTCATTCGAAAAATTCGAGAAATTTTAGCTAGGTGGTGGAATACAGAGGTTTTCTTTGCTGATGATCGAGGCAATATTCGAGGTATTGATCGAGAAAAAGCAAAAGAATTTAAAAACCTCGTTTGCAATCTTATTTTACAGACAGATCGGGGTTTTGATCTTCTAGCTGATTATGCAAAACAAGCTGTTGATGAAGTGAAAAATTTAGATGAAAGATATTTATTTAAAAATTGGGACTTTGGATTAGGAGGTATTGTTGTTCCTATTATGATTGATAGTGAATTTATGGGAGTTGTTTTTGGTTTAGGTTTTTATCGCGAAGGAATGCGAGAAACTCATTTAAAAATCTTAGAGTCAAACCTTAAAAAAATGAGCTTTAGTGGTCAGAGTATTGAAGAAGCTCTTTCTAAAATAAAATTTGTTAAAGCAGAAGAAGTAGATCATTTTGTGGAATTAGTGAGTCTTGTATCTCAAGAAATCATAACTCTACACACTGAAATTACAACTCGTGAAGAAAGAATTACTGAGCTCAATAAAGAGTTGGGGGTTCGTTACCGTTATGATGCTATGATTGGTAAAAGTAAACCCATGCAAGATGTTTATGGTTTGTTAGATAAAATTAAAAATAGTGAAAGTACTGTTATGATTGAAGGAGAAAACGGTACTGGAAAAGAGCTTATTGCACGAGCGATTCACTATAATAGCTCCAGAAAAGATAGAATTTTTGTAACTCAAAACTGTTCTGCTTTTAATGAAAACCTCCTTGATTCAGAGCTTTTTGGGCATGTGAAGGGTTCTTTTACAGGTGCCATTAAAGATAAAAAAGGGCTTTTTGAAGTTGCTGATGGAGGCACGTTCTTACTAGACGAAATTGCTGATACCTCTTCTTCGATGCAGGTAAAACTTCTTCGTGTTTTACAAGAAGGAACGTTTATTCCTGTGGGTGCCACCACTCCCAAAAAAGTAGATGTTAGAATCTTAGCTGCAACTAATAAAGATTTAAAAGGCATGGTTGAAAGAGGAGAGTTTAGAGAAGATCTCTATTATCGTTTGAATGTTATTAATATTCGGGTACCACCTTTGAGAGAACGTAAAGAAGATATTCCACTTCTTATTGAACATTTCATTGAGAAAATAGCAAAAGAAAGAAATGAGAAAAAGAAAATTATAACAAAAAGGGCCATGGAGAAGATTTTTGATTATAACTGGCCAGGTAATATTCGAGAGCTCGAAAATGAAATTGAAAGACTTGTAGTTCTCTCAGGAGAAGAACAAAAGGTTCCCGTTGAGCTTCTTTCTGAAAGGATTAGAACCCATGGTGAGAGAAGTAAAATCCAGGGGGTTCGTGTGCAAGGTAAATTAAAAGATGCTCTTGAGGAACTAGAACGTGAGATGATTCGTGAGGGTTTAAGACGTACGGGTTGGAATAAATCACGCTTGGCCAAAGAATTAGGAATTAGTCGTGCAGGTCTTATTATGAAGGTTGAAAAGTATGGCCTTGATAAGAGAAAGATGTTGGCAACTAAGGTGCGTATAGGCAGCGGTAGCTAGACATGTCTGTATAGTCCTTCTACAAATGGAAAAAACGGTTTCTTTCAGATGAGTTAAGGAATTTGAGGGGTTTCTTAACTTTTATTAATGACTACTTCATTGACGAGTCCCGCCTTTCTCTGCCTTCCCCTTACTTTCAAAAATATCAATTAAAATCAATAAGTTATATTTAAAATTGAAATATGGCACAAGAATTGCTCAAGCAAACGTGCATCTTATTATTAACAAAAGCTTTTTCATCCCTCGGGGGGGAAGTTGAAAATGAAGTTAGTTTCGTCGGAGGCCAAAAAAGAGATAGCGATGCTAGCACTCGATGATCGCCTAGAGCATTTTGGAAGTCTTTTCAGTAAAAATGAACAAGTTCAAAATATTTTTCGTGCCGCCAGAAATTACAGCGATAGTCTTATTCCTATTCTTATTGAAGGGGATATAGGAACTGGAAAACAATCACTTGCCTTTGAAATGCACTGTCATGTACATCCTCGAAACACATTTCATGTTTTCAAAGTTGTCTGTGATTCCTTTGATACCTTTCGTGAAGTAAAAGAAATGACAGTTTTTATAGAAGAGCTAGAAGAGTTAGATTCTTCTTTGCAAGGTGAACTCATTTCTTATCTTAAGTGGCAGAAAGAAAGTATGAAAGGGGCTCGAATTATAGCAGCAACATGCGTTCCAATAAATAAATTGGTTGATATTAAAGCAGATCTTTTCTTTCAATTAGGGCGAATTCGTTTTTTCATTCCTCCTTTACGTGAAAGAAAAGAGGATATTCTTCCTTTAATCAATTGCTTTACAATAGAGCTTACCAAAAATGGGAAAAATATTTCTCATTTTTCGTATCAACTTTTAAATAAAATGATTGATTATCATTGGCCTTTAAATATGAGTGAACTCAAGAATGAAATTCGTTTTTTAGCGACAAATATGCCTCATGTTGAAAAGTGGACTGAAGATATGACTTCTCAAAAAATTGTAGGTGCGACAGCAAAGCATATGAATTTTATCTTGAAACACAATGAAAAACTTTCCGAGGCTCTAGAAAACCTTGAGAAAGTGATGATATTAGAAAGCTTACGTAGAACAAATTGGAATAAATCCAAAACCTCCCGCGAATTAGGTATTAGCCGCTCTGGCCTTATCCAAAAGGTGGAGAAATATGGGCTTATGCCTTTTAATTCATAAGATCGTCTATTGAAAAAGAATTTTTGTTATGTTAAATGCTTTGTCATCCCTGCAGGGATGACAAAGGAGCAAAATATGAAACCTAAAATTCACCCCGTGTTTAAAAAAACAACCATCCACTGTGCTTGTGGCAACGTGATCGAAACAATGGGAACAAAGGACAATGTGACAATAGAGATTTGCTCTGCTTGTCATCCTTTCTTCACAGGAAAACATAAGCTTGTCGACACAGCTGGCCGAGTTGAGAAGTTTTTGAAAAAATATGGGCGTAGCAAGTAAATCTGTTGGTGGCCAGGCTGTCATTGATGGTGTTATGATGAGAGGAATTGATGCTACTAGTGTAGCTATTCGAAGAAAAAATGGCGATATTATAGTTCAAGATATTTCCTGGAAGTCTTTCTTACCTTCCCTCTCTCTTTCAAAAATTCCATTTTTAAGAGGTATGGTTGTGTTTTTGGAAACTGTTTATAATGGTCTTTGTGTTTTAAAGTTCTCTGCTATCCAAAATCTTGAAGAAGAAGCTTCTTTTAAATCAGTAGAAAGTCGAAATTATGCTTTTATTTTTTCTTTTATCATTGCACTTTTTCTTGTGAGTATGGGGTTTGTTGCTCTACCTCATGTTTTGACTGAAGTTGTTGTGTCGGATCAAGCATCTGCTCTTTTTCAGCTCGTTGATGGTGGGCTTAAGATTTTTCTTTTTGTATCTTATCTTCTTTTCATTTCTAGATTTCAGGATGTTAAAAAGCTTTTTGAATATCATGGTGCTGAGCATAAAGCGATTCATACTTATGAAGCGGGTGAAGAGCTCACTGTTCAAAATGCAAAAAAATACACAACTCTTCATCCACGCTGTGGCACTTCCTTTGTTGTGTTTATTCTCATTTCAAGCCTTCTTGTATTTACCTTTGCATTGCCTTTATTTGTAAACTACTTTTTCCCTATTTCTTCGAAATGGAGTTTCTTAGCGCTCAAAGTAGCCCTTTTATTTCCTATCGCAGGGATCTCTTATGAGTGGATAAAAATGACGACTCGAAGAGAAAATTTTCTCACTTCTTTTATGCAGCTTCCAGGTCTTTATCTTCAAAGAATTACAACCAGGGAGCCTCATGACGAACAATTAGAAGTTGCTTTAGCCGCCTTAAAAAGGGTAATATCCCAGTATTAAATTTAAATTAAATAATTGGAGGGTGTCATACGAAGAGATCCCTCGCTTTGCTCGGGATGACATGTTTTTTTTGTTTTATTGATATGGTGATGTCATGTTTCAAAAGCTAACGAAAATACAAGAACGTTTTAATGAACTTTCCAAATCACTTTCAGATTCCAAGACTGTTCAAGATCAAAAACTATTTAGAGAGCTTTCCAAAGAGTATGCAGATTTAAAAGTGATGATGGAGGTTTATTCTCAATATCAGAAAATACAATCTGAGTTAGAAGAAGCTCAAAAATTGTTAGAGGAGCAAGATTCTGAAATTAAAAATCTTGCTAAATTAGAGATTACTGACCTGACACAAAGGCTTCATGAATTAGAACTTCAGTTAAAATCATATCTTTTACCTAAAGACCCATTAGATGACAAAAACGTTCTTATTGAAATTCGAGCAGGAACAGGGGGAGAAGAGGCAGCTCTTTTTGCTTCCGATCTTTTTAGAATGTATTCAAGATATGCAGAAAAGAAAGGTTGGAAGTTTGAAACCATGAGTTCTAGTCTTTCTCAAAAAAATGGTTTTAGAGAGGTTATCGTTTTGATTGAAGGAAAAAGTGTTTACAGTGATTTAAAGTATGAAAGTGGAGTGCACCGAGTCCAGCGTGTTCCAGAAACAGAGGCACAGGGCAGAATTCACACTTCTACTGTTACAGTAGCAGTATTGCCTGAAGCTCTTGAAGTTGAAGTTAAAATTAGCCCCAATGATCTTAAAATAGATACGTTTCGCTCTTCCGGTCCTGGTGGGCAGAGTGTTAATAAAACAGATTCAGCTATTCGCGTGACTCATATTCCAACCGGTTTAGTTGTAAGTTGCCAGGATGAAAAAAGCCAACATAAAAATAAAGCTAAGGCACTTAAAGTATTACGAGCGAGGCTTCTTGAAAAGGAACAGTTGGAACGTCAAAAAGAAATGTCTCAAAAGAGAAAAAGTCAGATTGGTACAGGAGATCGAAGTGAGAGAATTCGAACTTATAACTTTCCACAAAATCGCCTGACTGACCATCGAATAGGACTTACCCTTAAAAAGTTAGATATTGTTATGGAAGGAAACATTGGTGAAGTTATTGAAGCATTAAGAGCTCAAGATCAGGCGGAGCAAATCAAAGAATGAGTTGGACAATCTCAAGTCTCTTAAAATGTACAACTGAGTATTTGGAAAAAAAGAATGTTTCATCTTCTAGATCTTCAAGTGAAATTTTATTAGCTAAGGTTCTTAATTGCCGACGGGTTGATCTTTATGTGAAATATAATGATGTTGTTTCAGACGAGGCACTTAGAAGCTACAGGCAACTCATTCAACGCAGGTCTCAAAACGAACCTGTAGCCTATATTATGGGGCAAAGAGAGTTTTGGTCTCTTGATTTTGAGGTTGGGCCTGGTGTACTCATTCCTAGGCCTGAAACGGAGACAATTATAGAGCAGGTTCAAAAAATATATAAACAAGAAGATTCTTTTCAATGTTTTGAGCTAGGCACTGGAAGTGGGGCTATTTCTGTTGCTTTGGCAAAAGAGTTTCCAAATGTTCAGATTGTGGCTTCAGACGTATCTGAGGTTGCTCTTGCTTATGCAAAAAAAAATGCTTCAAAACATGAAGTTAATATTGAATTTCGCTATGGTTCTGGTTTAAATGTGTTAAAAGAGGGTGAAAAATTTCATCTTTTTATTTCAAATCCACCTTATGTTTCAAATGATCAGTTTGCGAATTTATCAGTTGAGGTTAAAGCATATGAACCAGAATTGGCTTTAAAGGGTGGAAAGGAAGGGGTTGATTTGCACAGAGAAGTATTAAATAAGGCTTCACAACATCTTTATCAGGGAGGAAGTGTTTTTTTAGAATTAGATCCATCGCAAAGCGTGCTTCTTAAAACAGAGTTTCAAAACAAAGGAATTTTTGCAGAGGTTTCGCTTATTTCAGATTATTCTGGTAAAGAAAGAGTTTTAAAGGCGGTTTATGGATAAAATTATCATTCAGGGTGGTTATCCACTTTATGGGGATGCTTCCATTAGTGGAGCAAAAAATGCGGTTCTTCCTATCCTTTTTTCGGCTATTTTAACGGATGAAAAGTGTTCCTACAAAAATGTTCCAGATTTAAGAGATGTGACTACAGCATTATTGCTTCTTAAAGAATTTGGAATTCATTTGGAACATGAGGGAAAATCTATTTCTATTCGAGCCCAAACAATTGAAAAGCCTTTTGCCCCCTATGAGCTTGTAAGAACAATGAGAGCATCAGTTCTAGCCTTAGGGCCTCTTTTAGCGAGAACTGGGATGGCACGTATTGCGCTTCCCGGAGGGTGTGCCATTGGGGCGCGTCCTATTAATTTACATTTACAAGGACTTACAAAACTAGGGGCTGATATTAGTTTGGATCAAGGCTATGTTATGGCAAAAGCAAAAAAGTTAAAAGGAGCTCATATTTATTTTGAGATGCCAACTGTAACAGGAACAGAAAATCTAATGATGGCGGCATGTTTAGCAGAAGGAACTACTATTATTGAAAATGCGGCAAAGGAACCAGAGATTATAGATTTAGCCAATTGTTTAAACTCCATGGGGGCTCATATTGAGGGAGCGGGTAATTCCAAAATTATTATTGAGGGGAAAAGATATTTAAAAGGTACGACCCACGAAGTTATGTTTGATCGAATAGAGGCAGGTACCTATTTGGTAGCAGGAGCTGTAGCAGGTGGAGATATAACCGTTTCCCCATGTGATGCCCCTTATATGCAAGCTTTGTTATCTAAACTAGAAGATGCAGGTGCTTCTATAGAGGTTTTAGAAGATCGTAAAATACGATTGAAGCGCTTGGGAGATCTTCGTCCAGTCAATGTTAGAACAGAGCCTTATCCTGGTTTTCCAACGGATATGCAGGCTCAAATGATGGTTTTAGCAACTCTTGCTCAGGGAAGTAGTACAATTACAGAAACCATATTCGAAAACAGATTTATGCATGTGTGTGAGCTCCAGCGTATGGGTGCTCAAATAGATATCAGTGGTAATACGGCGGTCGTTAAGGGAGGAGTAAAACTTCTAGGAGCTCCTGTAATGGCGACCGATTTAAGAGCTAGTGTTTGTCTTGTTATAGCAGGGCTTGCAGGGGAAGGTATAACTGAAATCCAAAGAGTGTATCATCTTGATAGAGGATATGAGGCTTTAGAAACTAAATTCCAGAAATTAGGAGCTCAAATCGAGAGAGTTTCAACAAAAAGGTCGTTGACAGTGAGGCGTCAGGAAATGATTTTTTAGTTTCACAAAAATCATTTCCTGATCTCGCGTTAATTTGGGTGTTAACATTATCTGCGTTTAGGCAGGTTCAAATATGCAGGTTCATTGACTTTTATTAGTTGATTTAGTACAAAATATCGTTTACGCATTGTTGTAATAATTTAAAATAAAGGGGAGTCTTAATGCCAGGAATTAGAATTAGAGAAGGTGAGTCTTTTGAGGGCGCGCTTCGACGCTTTAAGAAAGCATGTGAGAAGGCTGGTATTTTATCGGAGGTTAGAAAAAGAGAACATTTTGAAAAACCCAGCGTTCGCAAAAAGAAAAAAGCTATAGCAGCGCTCAAAAGAGCAGTCAAAAAAAGACGAACCGGTAGAGAGAGTAGATACTAGGTATCGTTATTCATTTACATGATTCCTCAAGAGCAGATCGATCAAATTAAAGAACGGCTAGATATTGTTAATGTTGTTTCTGATTATGTAGGACTTAAATCAGCTGGTAGAAATTTTCAAGGCTTGTGTCCTTTTCATTCGGAGAAAACCCCCTCATTTGTTGTCAGTCGTGAGAAGCAAATTTTTCACTGTTTTGGATGTGGTGTGGGTGGCAACGTTTTTAATTTTTTAATGAAGTTTCAGAATCTTGATTTTTTAGAAGCGGTAGAAAAACTAGCTGATAAGGCTGGTGTTACACTGAATCGTTTAAAAACTCCTTATGATAAGAATAAAAAGAATCATGAAGCTCAACTTTTAAAGCTTAATAAATTAGGTGCTTCTTTTTATCATGAATATTTATGTCAGAGCAAAGAGGCTGAAGTAGCCAGGCAGTATTTTAAATCACGAGGATTGTCTCAAGAGACAATTAATAAATTTAAACTTGGGCTTGCACCGGATGCATGGGAGGGGCTTAAAAATCAATTACTTAAGCATAAGGCTCCTCTTTCCTTGATGCTAGAGGTGGGGCTTGTTACTGGAAGCCAAAAAATTTATGATTACTTTAGAAATCGCATCATTTTTCCGATATTTAATGTAGACTCTGAAATTATTGGTTTTGGTGCGCGGACTCTTGATCCAAAGGGTAGTCCAAAATACTTAAACTCCCGGGATTCCTCTATTTATAGCAAAAGTCGTAGTCTTTACGGGATTCACGTTGCTAAAAATGCTATTGCTAAAGAGGATGTTGTTTATGTTGTAGAAGGATATTTTGATGTTTTAGCCCTTATGGAAAAAGGCATTGAAAATGTAGTTGCTCCACTAGGTACTGCATTAACATCAGATCATATTAAATGTCTTAAACGTTATACAAAGAAGATTGTGCTTATTTTTGATAGTGATACAGCAGGGATTAATGCAACAAAGAGGACTTTAAAATTATTTCTTGAAGAAAATGT
Organism: uncultured bacterium; assembly: GCA_964373325.1. GTDB lineage: Bacteria > Bdellovibrionota > JACOXK01 > JACOXK01 > JACOXK01 > CAYJUJ01. Next base: position 6,072 of record CAYJUJ010000004.1, on the reverse strand, counting down.
TGAAGGGCGAGTTGTGACATTGCCTAAAAATCAAGATCCAGACGAGTTTGTTGCAGAAAAGGGAAAAGAAGGTTTTCTCTCGTATGTTTCAAAAGCAAAGGATCAGGTTTATTATTTGTTAGATTCTCTTATGGAGCAACATGAAAAATCTATTCAGGGGAAAATAAAAGTTTTAGAAGAGCTTATGCCTATTCTTTCAACTATAAATCACCCATTAGAAAAAAGTTTGTATATTAAAGAAATTGCAGAGAGGCTTTCTTTAGAAGAAAAAATGTTGTATCAGTTTTTAAAAACAAATAAGGCTGCTCCTCAGAAAATGCCTATATCTCCACTTTCGAAGGAGCTTGTGTTTAATAGATCTGAAAAATATATTATTCAAGCTATGCTTGCTGATGCAAAATGGGTTTCCTTTGTTCAAGAGGCAGATGTTTTAGATTTAATGACTCATGCAGAATTGCGAGAGATAGCACAACATATTCTTGCGGATCCACTCAAGGTTCTTCAAAATACCTCATACCCCTCTTTGGTAACTCGTCTTTCTATGGAAGTACAATCCGTTGAGCTTGATGAAAAGATGTTGAGTGATTGTTGCAATAAAGTGAGGGCACATTATCTTAATATGATGCAAAAGGATCTACTAGAGCAACTGAGACGCGAGGACGATCCGAAGTTACTCAAGGCTTATCAAAATCTTGTTTTTCAGCAAAAAAAGCTGAAGGGAGGGAATTAAAGTGTCAAAGAAAACAAAGACAAAGTCTAAGGTAAAGGTAGTAAAAAAAGCTACTCAAAAATCAAAAAATAAAATGCTTGAGTTATCTTCTCCAGCTCACAAGAAAATGGAAAAGATGAAAAATTTTTCCGAGCAATTAGAAGATACATCTTCTGAAGAAGAAATAGAAGAAGTGCCATCTCCTAAGAGCAAGATTAAGCGTTCTAAAGAACTCGAAAAGCTTATTGATCTTGGTAAAGAAAAGAAATTTTTAACCTTTGATGAACTTAATAAGGCCCTTCCAGATGATATTGCTACCCCTGAAGCTCTCGATGAAGTGATGATGATGTTTGATGAAATGGACATTGATATCGTTGAGAGTGAAGAGGATTTAGAGAAAACTGAAGAACTTGAAACTGAAGGGGGAGAAGGTGAACCAGTAGTAGAGGTAGAGGTAGAGGCTGAAGCTGTTGTTGAAGCAGGCGAGGACTTTGGAAAAGCTAATGATCCGGTGAGGCTTTATCTTAAGAAGATGGGCTCAGTGTCATTACTGACACGCGCTGGAGAGGTAGATATTGCTAAAAAAATTGAAGAAGGAGAAACAGAGGTTTTAGATATCGTTTTAGGATCGACCATAGGGATAAATGAAATTCTTCATATAGGGGACCGTCTTAGAAATAATAAAATAAGAATTCGAGATATTTTAAGAGATATTGATGAAGAAGAGAGTCTTGTTAACGAAGAAACTTATATCAATAAAACACTGCGTGCCATTAAAAAGCTTGAAAGCTATGCAACAGGGATTGGCGAAATTGAACAAAAACTAGCAGAAAGAAAGATTACAAAAGATAAACAAACTGCTCTTCGAAAAAATCTTGATACTGAACGGGCCGAAGTGGTTAAGGTGTTTAAAAAACTTAATCTTAATAGAAAAACTATTAATAAAATTGTCGATAAGTTTAGAGATTATGTAAATATTATTGGAAATGGTGAAAGGGAAATTAAGGATTGTCTTCGAAAGGGGCGATTTAAAAATGAGTTAGAGTTTCGACAATTTATGAAACAAATAACAGAAGGTGACCTCTCTGTGAGGAAGCGTTTTTTAAAGACGCGTCTTTCTGAAGAAAAATTTTCTCAACTAGAGAAAGTTATTAAAGCTATTAAAAAAGACTTCAAGCAAGTTGAGTTGGATACAAACCTGCCAGTTGATAAATTAAAAGAAACCTATGTTCGAATTAAAACAGCAGAACAAAAAGCAGATCTTGCAAAAAATGAACTTATTGAAGCTAATTTAAGACTTGTTGTCAGTATTGCTAAAAAATATACGAATAGAGGGCTTCAATTCTTAGACCTTATCCAAGAAGGAAATATTGGTCTTATGAAAGCTGTAGATAAATTTGAATACCGAAGGGGTTATAAGTTTAGTACTTATGCAACATGGTGGATTAGACAGGCCATTACTCGTGCTATTGCAGATCAGGCAAGAACTATTCGAATTCCTGTACACATGATTGAAACTTTAAATAAACTTATTAGGACTTCACGCATGCTTGTTCAGGAACTTGGAAGAGAACCAACGCCAGAAGAAATTTCTCAAAAAATGGATCTTCCTGTTGACAAGGTAAGAAATGTTTTAAAAATTGCAAAAGAACCTATTTCTTTAGAAACACCCATTGGGGAGGAAGAGGATAGCCATTTAGGAGATTTCATCGAAGATAAAAAAGTGGTCAGTCCTTCTAATGCTATGATGAATTTATCTTTATCAGAGCAGACAAGAAGGGTTTTATCAACTTTAACTCCTCGTGAAGAAAAAGTGCTTCGAATGCGCTTTGGAATTGGAGAAGAATCTGACCATACTTTAGAAGAAGTAGGTAAAGATTTTAATGTTACTCGGGAAAGGATTCGTCAGATTGAAGCAAAAGCTTTAAGAAAGCTTCGTCATCCAAGTAGAAGCAAAAAGCTTAAAGTCTTCTTAGAAGACGAAAACAATTCTTAACGGGGGCCCATAGCTCAGTTGGTTAGAGCTACCGGCTCATAACCGGTTGGTCCTAGGTTCGAGTCCTAGTGGGCCCAAATAAAAAAGACAATCTGCTGATTGTCTTTTTTATTTGGGCATTTAGATGAAGTGAACATGCCTTGAATGGCATGTTCACAGTCAAACTAGGACGAGAAGGGCGGACTGAGCCGGCACTGTTTGCGCATGGTATATGTGATGGTTAATTCCAGGATTTACATAGTCAATGAATGATTTTTGTGAAACTAAAAAATCATTCATTGACGCCTAGTGCCCCGGGCCCGAATGCAAAAATTACGTTGCAATTTTTGACATGAGGGGAGTCCTAGTGGGCCCATTTTTTCAAATTCATTGTAGCACCTTTAAAATATCCAAGAATTTCTGATTTTTTATATAAGACAATGTGAGCAACTCGACGATCAAAATAGAATGTTTTGTTGTTCTCAGTTATTTCAGCGTCATATTCTTCAACTACTATGTCTATGGATATAGAAATATCCTGATTGGATAATAATGTTCCCTGATAAATAATTTTTTCATCTGTTTTTTGAATAGTGAGATCTGAAATATTAAAGCTAAAGTCGTATTGTAGTAAAAGTATGTTGAAATCTTTTTCATTAAAAACTGTTAATGAAGCATTACCGTTTAACTTGTCGTCAAGGGTCCATATAAACTCTGCAGGATGAAACCCAGGAGGTGGTGTTTGATAATAAACTTGAGCAATTAAATATAATTCATGGGATGGTTCTAAAGGTCCCATGCTATATACGCCATTTGTGCGTAAGTGTTGGGTGGGGCATCCTGTGAGAAAAACTGTAATGAGTAAAAATATAACAACGATACCCTTTTTCACAGTATAAGCTTGCAAGCAAAATAGATGCCAGTCTTTTTCTGAGAGAAAATTTTATGTTTGGGGCAATATGTAAATGGTAATTTTTACAGGATGTCTATTTTTTGCAAAAACCTTGTGCTGGAATGTGGAGGGCTGCATTAAATTTGGAAGACATGTTCTGGAATGCCACCCAGGCTGTGAGTTCAATAATTTCATCTTCATTAAAATACTGTTTAACTCTTATCAAAAGCTCATTTGAAACCTTTTGACCTGTTACAGTCATTTTTTCCGTATATTCTAGAGCAACTTGTTCTTTATCAGTGAAAAGCAGGTTATTTTTAAACTTATTTAAATGAACTAATTTTTCTTCTGGAATATTTAATTTTTTGAGAAAAGAGGAACTGATATCAAAACAGAAATCACAATGGTTTATCTGAGAGACAAGAAGAGAAAGAAGTGTTCTTAATTTTTTATCCAGAGGAGATTTTTTGCGATCAAGACAACGATAGAATATTTGCAATCCTAAAAGAAGCCATTTTGAGCGCCCCCAATAATAAGCAGGATTTAATGTTTCTCCATATTTCTTCTTTTGTGCCCAGAAAATAATTTTACTAAGCCAAGAATATTTTTTAGTGGTTGTAAGAAAGGGCATCATTTTATGTTTAGAAATTAAATCAGAACTTTTCTAAACTGCAATGCAAAAAGTGTTCTGTCATTGATATACTACAGTTCTTTTTAATAAGGAGGTATCGTTATGAAGAAAACTCTTATTATCTTATCCATTGTTCTTTTAAGTTCAGTGACTAGTTGGGGGCAGGTGTCTTTAAATTCTTTTTTAGTCACTGAAGATGAAGAATTTGATTGTACACAAGATGCTCGGAATCGTTCTGGAACTCATGATTTTAGCCGTTGCAGAGGAAGTATAGAAGGAAACATTGCCTGTTATGAAGACGTGAGAGAAATATGTGTAGAAAAAAGTTCACGTCGTAGACTTATTAGAAATTATCGTCAATTTACAGGCAGATGTGCTTCTAGCTACAGTCAGTGTCGGTAAGCAGAATGCACCTGGTTTATTTAATTTAAAACTTTTTTAAGTTGGCTAAATAGTTTAAGTTTTTTAGCCC
>CAYJUJ010000004.1:0-1293 GCA_964373325.1 uncultured bacterium | reverse complement strand
CATGCCTTCACGTTTTGCTCCGGAAGAATTAAAACAATTTCTTATTGAAGTTTTCACAGATAGAAAACACCCTGTTTATGGGCAGGTAGCAACGGTATCTCTTAAGGGTACTCCTCAGGTTCGCACTGTTCATTTTCACTATTTACCTGAGTTTCAAGCTATTGCTTTTAACGCGCATATTGGCTCTTCAAAGTGGAAAGAACTTGAAAATAAAAATATAGTTTCTGGTTGTTATCATGATGCTTTCCGTAACTTTCAATTTCGTTGGGAAGGGAAAGCAGAGTTAGCTCATCCAGCTTTTTCCAAGAACCATGCTTTATTAGATAAAATGTGGATGTTGATGCGAGAAGAGGTGCGGCAAGCTTACTGGCGAGATGCTCAGAAAATTCCTCTCGATAGAATCGATCAAAAATTTGATGTAACTCAAAGAGCGCCCAATTTAGGAACAGTTTTATGTTATCCTTATTTGTGGAATATTTTTGAATCAAATTTGGAGCATTACTCAAAAGGACATTGCACTATTTTTACTTTGCAAAATAATGTGTGGCGATCAAAAGTTGTTTCTATTTTGGGCACTTCTTCCTGAGATCTTTATCTATAGCATTAAGATCACAAACACCCGCTTCCCCTCTTTTATCATAAGGGGTCTCAAACCAGGCTATTAAAATTTCTTTTGCAACATCTGTACTCAAAAGACGATTAGAAAGGGCTAAAACATTAGCATGATTCCAAATTCGTGCTCCACGTGTTGTTTCCGCATCAGTACACAAAGCAGCTCGAATTCCAGAAACTTTGTTAGCAGCTATAGAGATGCCAGTTCCTGTCCAGCAGAAAAAAATACCCTCATCACATTTTTTAGAAGCTATAGCTTCTGCTGCTTCACGAGCTACTTTTACCCAGGGTTCTACTTTTCCTGTTTTAAGGGCACCAAAACATACTACTTTATGTCCTCGTTTTTTAAGTTCTTCAACGACAAATTGGTTAACGGGATAAAGCTCATCACTACACACTGCAATTTTCATAATGGGTTGACTTATATCACAAAAGTCATTTTTGTGCAGCGGCAAGCTTTTTTATCAGTTCATTTGCTGTCATATTGAGATTCATCATGTTGGAAGTAGCAGAAACGGAATAAAAGTTCAAATAGACTTTAGCCCTTCTTAATAATAAAAACTTCACCCTCACCCTGCCCCTCTCCCATCAAGGGAGAGGGAGCATATTTCAGCATGGGCCTGTTGAAAAAGTTATGTTCTCAGTTTGTCATTCTGAGGCCTTAGCCGAAGAATCCCCTAA
>CAYJUJ010000003.1:0-25452 GCA_964373325.1 uncultured bacterium | reverse complement strand
GCATTTTTATTTTTCACTTTGTTCAAAATAAAAATGGCTCCCCGAACAGGACTCGGTCCCAACTCCTCGCGCTAGTCGCGCTCGGGTCGTCAGCCACGCCTCGCCAACCACCGCATTAGCGGTACCGGTTGGCTCCGGCATTCTCGTCCTGTCCCTTTGTGGCAAATGCTCTTATTCATCGCATTTGCACCATGGTAAAGCATTTTTATTTTTCACTTTGTTCAAAATAAAAATGGCTCCCCGAACAGGACTCGAACCTGTGACCTATTGATTACGATCTGACTCCACTTTCGTGGAGAGTCGGACTTTCTCTTTACCCTCGACTTTACGTTAGGGTAGCGGGTGTAAAGTCTCTGCACTCCCTCGAATCCAAATAATTAAATACGAGGTAGCTCAGGATTGCCATAACCTTACGGTTTTAGGTTTCCCTGACTTAGCCCACTGTTCATCTCAACATTTCTGTTGAGAGCTGCTAATTCAGCATGAACTTCTCGATGACAGTTTGCACATATCATAATACATTTATCCAGCTCTTCTTGAACCCGTTTCCAGCTTCGAGTATAACCCTTGCTAGAAATACTAAAGTCCTTTTTTTCTGGATCTGTATGATGGAAGTCGAGAGCTTCAGCACATTTATTATAACCGCAACGAGCACATTTTCCGCCTTTATGTGCTATAGCCATAAGGCGGACTTTTTTTCGTCGTTTCTGTACTGCTTTAATAATGTACTCTCTACGGTCTTTGTATTTCCGCTTCTCAACTTGTGCCACTACCCTCCTTTGTTCATGCTTTCGGTACAGTCAATTGCTCTACCAACTGAGCTATCGGGGAGTAACGAAAATCTATTTTACTGCAAAATAAAGCTATAGTTTCCAAATTCTTAACTTGCAACAACTATCGCTCAGCCCTTCGTGCTATCGGGGAGCGACGGAAGCTTTACCACGCTAACGAAAGGGGATTTTCTTGTCAAGAAAATGAGCTTTTTAAGCTAAAGGGACTGCTCATACTGTCTTTTTTCTAGACCTTTTTGGGGGTGGCCTTTTAACTCTTGAAGTATCATTTTTGCTATTTGCTTAAGAGAATCAAATACCCCAAACCCCTTGATAGCAATAGCTTCAAACTGCGGTACTTTGTGAGGATTAAGGTAGTTAGATAGTTCAGAAATAGAGGAAATATTTTCTAAATCTCTCTTATTATATTGAATAACATAAGGTAAGTTTCGTAGTGGTGTTTGTTGATTTTCAAGATGTATTTCAAGGTTTTGAAGGCTTTCAAGATTATTTTCAAAGCGCGTTACTTGAGAGTCTGCCACAAATACAATTCCATCTACTCCTTTTAAAATGAGTTTCCTACTAGCATCGTAAAAACTTTGTCCTGGAACTGTGTAAAGGTGAAATCGAAGATGAAACCCCCGAATACTTCCTACAGCTAAAGGAAGAAAATCAAAGAAAAGAGTTCTTTCTGTTTGAGTTGCAAGAGAAATCATTTTCCCTTTTGTGACAGGATTTGTTTTATTATAAATAAACTGCAAATTGGTTGTTTTTCCAGACAAGGCTCCCCCATAATAAACAATTTTGCAATTAATTTCCTTTGTTTGATAATTAATGAAACTCATTTAAATTTTAAAGAGAGTATCGATTTCATGGTCTTTTATATCTTCAAAGATAAGTTCTTGTGTGTGTCGTGACAAGCCCCCATCATTATTATTTAATTTATCCAATTGTTTTGTGAGCTCTAATCTGGCTTCTTCTAATTCAAAGCGAATGCGTCCAGCATAAGCTCTTCCCCCACTCAAAATAGCTATAATAAATTTTGAAGTTAAAGAATATATTTGAATATTAGATTTTTCACCTAAAGATATGGAAACAAAAGAGTTTGTCTCATTTTGCATAAGCTCTGCTAGACTTCTTGTTGTGGCAACATTACTGGTTAAAAGTACAGCTAATGACTCTAAATTAACATTTGGAAGTTGACCTTGTGATTTGATCAATTGACCTTCTGCCGTCAAGATACAAATGGCTGTTGCCCCTGTTTTTTTTAAAATGTTTTGTAAAAGAATGTCTAACATTAAAGTTCTATTCTATTTGTTAAAGCTCTTCCAATAGTAACTTCATCAATGTATTCAAGATCAGCTCCCATTGGAATGCCCTGTGCCAGATGTGTTACTTTGATGCCTTTTGGTTTAATTAATTTTGTTAGATATAATGCCGTTGTTTCTCCTTCCATATTGGCATTAGTTGCAAGAATAACCTCTTTAATATTTCGATTTTCAAGCCTTTTCATAAGTTCAGTAATTTTAAGTTCTTTAGGGGTAATACCATCCAAAGGAGAGAGTCGTCCATGGAGTATATGGTAGAGACCTTTAAAATATCCAGACTTTTCAATAGCAGCAAGATCGTGAGGCATTTCAACAATGCAAAGAGAGTTTTGATCCCTTTTATGATTTGAACAAATTTCACAAATCTCTTTTTCTGTGAGAGAAAAACACTCCTTACAAAATTTTAGTTTTTCACGCATCTCAAGAATGCTTGAAGCAAGTCCGCGAGCTAATTGTTTATCTTCTTTAAGAAGAAAAAATGCCAGACGAGATGCTGTTTTTTCTCCGATACCAGGTAATTTGGATAATTCTTGTATAGCACGATGAAAAAGCTGTGACATATATTATTTTATACTATCATATGTTCTAACTGTTTGTAGTGTTCCTTGAAAGATATCCCTAGCTTTTTGAATAGTTTCATTTTGGAGAGCTTCTTTTTTAAGATGTTCATCGGGGTGTAGTACCTCCATTTTTTCAGAACTGATAATAACCTTAAATTGAACATCTTTTTTGAAAACATTCCTTGCTATACTTTCAAAAAGATTTTTTGTTTTTTGAGATGTGAGCTCTTCTCTTCCTATGGTATTTATGTTTACTTTTAAAACGACCTCATTTTCAGAGATAGCCTCCCATCCACACTCTTCTACAAGTGCTGCCAGAAGTGGCTTCTGCTCTTTAAGAGTTTTTAAAAAAGAGGCTTTTTCAAATGTGCTTCCCCTATCGTTAGGGGATATTTTTTCTAATAATTCTTTAATGGCCGTAACTGGGAAAACAGTTGTCATTCTAATTAAGGTTAGCTCTAAAGCATAGCGAGGGAATGAAGATTTAGAAATTTCTTCCACCCCATTTAATAAAATATGAAACATTTGAATCAGTTCTTCTTCTGAAGAATTTTGAGCAAGGGAGAGTAAGTTGTTTTTTTCTTCTTCAGGTAAATAGGTATGTAAAGAGTTTTTTTGTTGTTCTTTGATTGAAAGTTTTGCAATGAGGAGAAGACGAACATGTTCGAGAAGTTCTCCCGCGAAATGATGTAAGTCATGGCCGTAATGATACATTTCATGAGCTATGGTTAAGCATTGCTCAACATTTTTTTTAATAAGAGCTTCTAAAATATTTAAAATATGTATTTTAGGTATAAGCCCTAAAGTTTCTGAAATAACATCATCTGAAATTTTAGGTCCACTATAAGCAATGATTTGATCAAGAATGCTCAAGGCATCTCTCAAGCTTCCATCAGCAGCTCGGCACAATGTTAAAATTCCTTTTTGAGTGATTTCAATATTTTCTTTTTTACAAATAGCTTCTAAGTGAGGTGCCATGTCGGTTGCCATAATTCTTTTAAAATCAAAGCGCTGGCATCTAGAGAGAATGGTATAGGGAATTTTGTGAGGCTCTGTTGTGGCAAAAATAAAAATGACATGAGATGGAGGTTCTTCTAAGGTTTTAAGTAAAGCGTTAAAAGCACTTGTAGAAAGCATGTGTACTTCATCAATAATATAGACTTTGTATTTTCCACTTGTAGGGCGGTATGAAACTGTTTCCCGAAGCTCTCGTACAGAATCAACCCCTGTGTTAGAGGCACCATCAATTTCTAAAATATCAAGAGTTGATCCTTTTAAATATTCTTTACAAGGCTGGCATGTTTCACAAGGAATAGTTGTGCTTTGACAACGAACCATTCTTGAAAAAATTCTAGCAATGGAGGTTTTACCTACTCCTCGACTTCCGGTAAATAAATAAGCATGGCCAATACGCTCATGTTTAATGGCGTTAGCGAGTGTTTTTGTAACGTGCTCTTGTCCACACACATCTTCAAAAACATGCGGCCTCCATTTTCGAGCTAAAACAAGATAAGCCATAGTTTATTTCTACCTTTAACATGCATACTAGTAACATGCATACTAGAAAGAAAAAGCACCGTAAAGAGTATAAAAAAGATTGATTTATGAATGATTCGCCGTTAATTCTTATTACTTAGCTGATGTGAGGAGAGGTGTCCGAGTGGCTGAAGGAGCACGCTTGGAGAGCGTGTGAACGGGAAACCGTTTCGAGAGTTCGAATCTCTCCCTCTCCGAATTTTTAAATTATGATAAGTGTTACTATTGTTGCAAAAAATTGCGAAAGGCATATTTATGATTGTTTAAAGGCAGTTGAAAAATTTGATGAAGTGATTGTTCTTGATAATGGTTCAAACGATAGAACGCTTGAGATTGCATCAAAATTTTCTAACGTGAAAATTCACAAACATGAGTTTATTGGTTTTGGAGCTCTTAAAAATCTAGCTGCAAAATACGCAAAAAATAATTGGATTTTAAATCTTGATGGTGATGAGGTTTTATCCCCCCTTCTTGCTCAAGAAATTTTGTCTTTAAAGTTACATAATAATCAAATTTACAAGATGCCTTATGAAAATCACTATGGGAAGCGCCTCATTCAAGGTTGTGGTTGGAAAGACAGAAAGGCGAAACGTTTATATAATAAAAATTTTACATCTTTTAATGAACATCAGATTCATGAAGGTATTATTGAAAAGCCAAACTGTGCAATAATTAATTTAAACCATTCTGTAAAACATTATCCATGCTTAAATATAGGGGAACTTATCCAAAAAATGCAGCTTTATTCAACTTTATTTGCAGAAGAATATAAAGATGTAAAAAAAGCCTCTCCCTTGAAGGCAGTGTTGCGAGCTAGTTTTACTTTTTTCAAAAATTATGTTTTGCAGAAAGGTTTCTTGGATGGATACGAAGGTCTTGTTATTTCCTTTTACAATGCTGCTAGTGTTTTCTGTAAATATATTAAGCTCTATGAAAAGAACAAAGAAAACGTCCCCAAGGGGATTTGACCTTAAAAAGAAAACGTCCCCAAGGGGATTTGAACCCCTGTTGCCGGAATGAAAATCCGGTGTCCTAGACCAGCCTAGACGATGGGGACATAATTTTTTTTGAGCCGTGCAGGATTCGAACCTGCGACCCTCTCATTAAAAGTGAGATGCTCTGCCAACTGAGCTAACGGCCCGTAACGCAATCTACATGATGTTCAAAATCTATTACTTTCGTCAACTAACTTCCAAAACTTTGGGGACCGCTCAGCCCTTCCGGGCTTACCCTCCTTGTAAGTTCGAACTTCGTGCTTCGCACTCGTTCTCACTAACCAAGGAGTCTTCGGGTAGTCTCCTTTAGAAATTGCTCCTTAATCCGCAATTTCTGAAAGATCGACTAGTCCCTCCGTACTAACGGCCCGTCACGCAATCTACATAATGTGCAAAATCCTTTTAATTTCAAACATTTTTTATTTTGTTAGGCAAGGTCTAAATTAAAAGGTTATTTTATGAAATTGACACCCTTTTGTGTGATAATAATGTCATTTCTTTCAGGGCTGATAGAGACAAAGGCAATAGGAACATTAAGAAAATCTTCCATAAATTTAAGGTAATTTTGTGCCTTTTCTGGAAGTTCTGAAACTTCTTTGGCAGATGCGATATTTTTCTTCCATCCAGGAAGAGTTTTATAAATGGGTTTCCCATGGGTTAGAATTTCTTCTTGGTCATCAAATAGGGTGGTGAATGTTTTACCTTTATAATCATACCCCACACATACTTTTATTTCTTCTAGATTGTTTAAGACATCTAATTTTGTAATTGCAAGATGTGTTAAACCATTGATGTAGGCAGCATGGTTAAGAATAACCATGTCTAGCCAGCCACATCTTCTCTTTCTTCCTGTTGTTGTTCCAAATTCTGATCCCTCTTGTTGAAGGTAATCTCCGATTTTATCTTTAAGCTCTGTTGGAAAAGGCCCCGTTCCTACTCGAGTTGTATAAGCCTTAACCACACCAAGGACAGCCTGAATGTTTTGAGGCCCTATACCACTACTCACGCATGCTGCAGCGCTAACAGTATTTGAAGATGTAACAAATGGATAGGTTCCATGATCGATATCTAAAAGAGCGCCTTGGGCGCCTTCAAATATAATTTTTTGTTTCTTTTTAAAAGCTTCAAAAATAATTTTCTGAGTTGAACCTAAATAGGGTTTTAGTTTTTCTCCCACATCTACATAAGCTTCCAGAATTTTCCCGAGTTCAAATGTTTCTTTACCAAGAAAGTTTTTTAAATAAAAGTTTTTTTCTTCTAAGAGGGGGCTTAATTTGTTTCTAAACGCATTAACATCAAGCAAATCTTTAACGCGAAGCCCCTTTCTAGCTACTTTATCTTCATAAGCAGGGCCAATACCTCGCTGTGTTGTACCTAAAAATGTCTTTCCCTTCTGTTCTTCTCTACCGCTATCAATAGCCTTATGATATGGCAAAATAATATGAGCCTCGGGGCTTATTGTAAGTTGCGAATCATTTTCTAAAAAACCTTGTGATTTGAGCTGCGTAATTTCTCTTAAACATGAGATGGGGTCAATAACGACACCATTGGTTATAAGACATCGCACATGGGGTTGAAAAATACCTGAGGGAATATGGTGAAGAGCAAATTTATTTTTTCCAATAACAACAGTGTGTCCTGCATTGGGGCCACCCTGAAATCGTACTACGACGTCAACTGTTGATGCTAGGAAATCAACAATTTTTCCCTTACCTTCATCACCCCATTGAGTCCCGATAATAACGATATGATTCATAAAAGAACTTGTTGTACGCTAATAATATCCGGGAGATTTGCTAACTTCTTTAATATCTTGTCAGTGGCGGGAGTGTCAATGTTAATCAATGAAATAGCCTCTTTTCTCTCTTTATCTGGGCCTAAATGCATTCTAGAAATATTGATTTTACTAAGACCTAGAATACGCCCAATATTACCAATGACATTGGGTTTGTCATAATTTTTTATGAAAAGAATATGCCCTTCAGGCACCGCTTCTAGATAAAAACCGTCAATTGTGACGATTCGAGGTTCTGTTTTTCCAAATAGGGTGCCTGAAAGAGTATGAGATTTACCATTATCTTCGATCTTAACGGAAATCAAGCTTGTAAAATCTCTTGTAACCCTTGTTTTAGATTCTACGACTTCCAAACCCCTTTCTTGAGCAATGGTGGGTGCATTTACAAAATTAACTGATTTACCTAAAACTTGGGAAAAAAATCCCATAAGAAATGAAGAAGTTAAGGGGCGTAAATCATATTGAACGATATCCCCTGCGTAACTTAAAGAAAGTTTTTTAGTGCTTGGGCCTAATTGCCTTGAAAATTTACCTAATTGTTCAGCTAATTTTAAGAAAGGTTCTAAAATATCCAGAAGCTCACGGTTTATTGAAGGAACATTAACAGCATTAATCACAACTTGTTTCGAAACAAACTCTACGATTTGTTTTGCACAATCAATGGCTACTTTAACTTGTGCTTCTTCTGTCGAGGCACCCAGATGTGGTGTGCAAACTACATTTGGCATTTGAACTAAAGGATTATTTTGAGGAGGTTCCTCTTCAAAAACATCTAAAGCCGCCGCTGCTATTTTTCCTGATTGGAGTCCCTCTAGAAGATCTTTTTCACTAACGAGACCCCCTCTGGCACAATTAATAAGACAAACTCCCTTTTTCATTTTATCTATTTCTTTTTTCGAGATCAGATTTTTTGTTGCTTCTAAAAGAGGTACGTGAATAGTGATAAAATCAGATTTTTGTAGTAGCTCATCAAGAGACACAAGTTGGACTTCCATTTGTTTTACGGTTTCTTTGGGTATAAAAGGATCGTAACCCAAAACATTCATTTTAAGTCCTTTAGCCCGCTCAGCTACAATTCTTCCAATATTGCCAAGACCAATAATTCCAAGATTTTTGCCTGTAATCTCTAGCCCCATAAAATGAGAGCGCATCCACTTTCCTTCTCGCAGTGTTTGATTGGCCTGAGGAATAAACCTGGCCATTGAAAAAAGAAGTGCAATGGTGTGTTCAGCGGTTGTGACAATATTTCCACCTGGTGTGTTTTCAACGATAATTCCTAATTTTGTGGCACAATCGGTATCGATGTTATCAACGCCAACACCAGCTCGAACAATAAGTTTTAATTTTTTTGCAGCTTGGAGCAGAGGGGCTGTGAGTGTGACACCACTACGGACAGCAATAATTTCATAATCACCTATGATCTTTTTAAGTTCGGGAGGTTTAAGTCCAGTTTTAATATCAATTTTAAGTTTTTTTTCACCTTCAAGAATTTTAAGACCCTGAAGTGCTAATTTATCGGCCACTAAAACTTTCATGGGTTTAAAATTTCTTGTGCCCCTTCGAGGGCTCTTTTGGTGTTGATATTAACACCCAAATCTAGAAGGACAGTTTGAAGAGAGCGAAGAAGGTAAAGGACATCCTCCGCATTAATATCACCCATATAAGAGAGTCTAAAGATTTTGTCTTTAAGCTCTTCTTGTCCAGCCGCAATTGTAATATCAAATTTTTCAGCAAGTGCATTAACAATAAGTGAGCTTTTTATATTTTGTGGTGATAAAACAGCTGTAAGCCCTGGAGCGGGCGATTCAGCAAAAAGTTTTAATCCCCAGCTTGTGAGAGCACTTCGAACAGCTTTAGAAAATAAATTATATTTTTTAAAACTATTTTCAAGCCCTTCACTTTTTAAAAGGCGAAGTGCTTCTTTCAGGCCTAGAATAAGAGTGACTGGTGTTGTGAAAGTAGTTGTACTTTTCTCAACACTCTTTTTTTCTTCGATGAGATTGAAATAATATTTAGGAAGGTCTGAAGCTTCAGCTCTTTCCCATGCCTTTTTACTTAAAGCAATAAAAGAAAGCCCAGGTGGAAGCATAAGCCCCTTTTGAGAGCTTGCGAGAAGAGCATCTATTTTCCATTCATCCATAGGCAAAGGCATTGTAACGAGCGCACTAATGGCATCAACTACAAAAAGTGTTTCTGGATAGTTTTGGAGAAAAGCTGCAGTCTCTTTAATGGGATGGGCAACGCCTGTGGAAGTTTCAGATGCTTGAATTAAAACCCCTTTGATAGATCTGTGTTTTTGAAATACTTCTTTGATTTGAGAAAGGGTAACAGCCTGTCCCCACTTCACATTAAGACTTAAAACTTCAAGACCATAGGTGCGGCTTAGCTCTTCCCATCTTTCTCCAAATTTTCCACCAACAACAACTAGAACAACATCCCCTTTTTTAAAAAGATTTGTCACCGCTGCTTCCATGGCACCTGTTCCTGTTGAGGCTAGGGTTAAAACTGGTTCTTTTGTTTGAAAAATGTATTGAAGGCCCTCTTGCACGTCTTTCATATTTTTTTGAAAACTGGAGGTTCGGTGATGCTCGACCGTATTCATGGCCTTGAAAACAGAAGCTGGAACCTCTGTTGGGCCTGGAGTGAAAAGCCTTTTCTTTACCATATGTTAGCACTAACTAAAGCTACGGGTGCTGTCAAGAAGTGGAATGCTTATTTAAAGTATTTTGGATATTCTTTGTCGCTGATTTCTTTTGAAAAAAATTCAATGTATTCTTGACCATTAAATTCGTAATCAATGACAATTCCCGACTTTGCAGACATGTGGTGATAGATTCTAAGATCATGAAAACGATGGTGAAGTTTTGGTAATATTTTTAAAGAGTTAAATTGACCAAAAATGCTGCCAAGTAATTTATATTCTTTCTCTTTTTTCTGAAAAATAAACCAAGAGCACCCACCAGTGCCACAAGAAACAGTAGGGGCAATAAATTTTTCTAGAACCCCATCATCATTAATATCTTTTTTTTCGAAAATGAGTTTTGTTGGAATGGAAGCTTCCTTTTTTACATATTCACTTGGATCAGAAACAATCAAAGACCTACTGCAGCTTGATAAGAAGAATAATATTGAGAAAATAGTTACTACCTTATTCATAAGATTTTAAAGCTTTTCCAAAACGCGTGAGGGCTTCTTCTAATTCTTCTAAAGATGTTGCAAAACTAATGCGAATGTATCCCTCCATTCCAAAGGCACTTCCTGGCACAACAGCAAGACCCACTTTTTCAAGTAAGTGTTTTGAGAATTGAACAGAGTCGTGAGAATAAGCTGTAATATTAATGAAAACATAAAAAGCCCCATCAGGTTTAACAAAAGAGATGTTTTTTATTTGTGATAGTTTTTGACAAACGAAATTTCTTCTTTCTTCAAATTTTTCTTTCATAAGGGATAGTTCTTTTATTTCATGAGTAAGGCCATAGAGAGCGGCCTTTTGAGCAATGGAGTTGGGATTGGATGTGCTCTGGCTTTGAATCGTATTCATGGCATGAATGATTTCTTTGGGACCACATGCCCAACCCAGCCGCCAGCCAGTCATTGAAAAGCTTTTAGAAACACCACTCACATGAAGAAGGCTGTTTTTCAAAGAAGGGTCTATCTCCAAAATGTGGGGAACTTTAAGATTGTCAAAAACGAGTGTTTCATAAATGTCATCGTACACAATAAAAATATTTTTGTCTTTTAGAATAGGGATTAAACTTTTTAAATCTTTCTCTGAATAAAGAACACCAGTGGGATTAGAAGGGGAAACAAGAACAAAAGCTTTAGTTTTTGGAGTTAGTGCCTTTTTTAATTGAGTAGGGGTTACTTTAAATCTTTCTTCTTCTGAAGTTTCAAGAGTTTTAGGAATACCCTCTGCTAGTTTGATCATGTCTGGGTAGGAAACCCAATAAGGGGAAGGGATTATAACCTCATCTCCTCTGTTGAGCGTTGCTTGAAAAAAGTTATAGAGTGCTTGTTTAGCACCGCAAGTAACAATAACCTCTGACGGTTCATAGGAAATCTTTTTTTCTTTGTAAATTTTTTGAATAATGGCTTTTTTAAGCTCTGGAATACCTGAAACATCTGTGTATTTGGTAAATCCTTCATCTAGAGCTTTTTTAGCGGCTTCTTTAATAGAAGTTGGTGTATCAAAATCGGGTTCCCCTGCAGACAAGGAAATAATATCTTTTCCTTGGGCCTTCAAAACCTTGGACTGAGCCGCAATTGCGAGTGTTACAGATGGAGAAATCTCAGATATTCTTTTTGCTGTATGCATAACTTAGTTTTTCTTTAATTTTTTTCTCGACAGAGGGTGGCACAAGACCCGAAATATTTCCTCCATGATGGGCTACTTCTTTAATAGCGCGAGAGCTAATATAGTAAAAATTTTCCCCTGTCATGATAAAAAAAGTTTCAACTTTGGGGTTTAGTTTTTGGTTCATAGATGCCATTTGAAATTCATATTCAAAATCAGACGAAGCCCTGAGCCCTCTAATAACTACAGAAACTTTATGCTTTGTTGCGTAATCCATTAAAAGACCGTCTGTAGCATCAACAATTACATTTTTATTTTGACCGTATATTTCTTTTACCATTTTTTTTCTTTCTTCTACGGAGAAAAAGCTTTTCTTATCTGGACTATCAGCAATAAGAATAATGAGGGCATCAAAAACTCTGAGAGCCCTTTCAATAATATTGATATGCCCATTAGTGATAGGATCAAAGGATCCTGGGAAAATAGCTGTTTGAATCATAAACTTTTTTCCTTCTGATAAAATAAAACCTTACTTTCACCATAGTTTTTTTCTTTCAAAATGTGAAGCCCTTTTCTTTGTTTTATTTTGTAACGGCTACTTTGTTGTACCACCAGAGTGGAATTTTCAGTAAAAATGGATGGTGATTGAATGAGCAGATTGAGCGTTTCTTCAAGGAGTACTTCTTGTGTAAAGGGTGGGTCTACAAAGATAATGTCATAAGGTTTTGTTATTTTTTTAATGGCTCCCGGAAGAAAGCCCTTGATCAGAGTTATTTTTTCAAAATCATAGTTTTTATTGTTTTTCTTGATGTAAAAGGTATCTTTATCAACAAGTCCAATGTGGGCTGCGCCTTGGTTAAGGGCATCGAAACCTACTTCGCCGGTGCCACAAAAAAGATCGAGAAAAGTTTTGTTGCTTATGGAGCCAAGCATGTTGAAAATAGCTTGTCTCACTTTACTAGAAGTAGGCCTTATTCCACCACCTATTTTCATGACTTGCATATAACACAAAAGTCTCTTTACTTACAGGTCATCTTTGATATATAGTGCTTCTATTGTTCGGGTAGATTGCGGTCAAGTTGGTTGTGTGATGAGAGTTGAGTAGTCCAGCACTTATAAATTGCTTGTAGTCAAAGGTTATCCCATGCAGTTTTCTTCCGATCGTCAGGAAGCAGAGGGTGCCTTAAGTAATGCTGTTGGAGTACAGAGTCCCAAAGCTTCTGTTGACACATTTGAAGTGGGTTCTATTTCCATAGAGACTGAAGTTCAGTTAAACCTAGGGCTTCGAGGTCTTTCTTTTGAACTTCAAAAAAGTTTTGAATCTCTTGTTTCTTTTCTTTTTAATAAAATTGAGAAAGAGCAATTTCGTATTTTTGAGCTCAATTCAACAAGAAAAAACAAGGTTTTGACTGAGCTTCAATACCTCACTTATAAAGTTTTAAAAAAAGATTTTGATTGGCGGCTTGAACAGGAAGAAATTTTTGAGAACGAAGAAAAAAGGAAAATATTTTTACTTTATCTATATCGTGTCAGTTATTTTCAACTAGCTAAACTATCCCTTTTAAAATACTGGAGAGATCTTAATATTATCACGGATCAAGATTTAGAAGCTGATTGCAGCGTTTTTATACCGCGTATTCTTTTTAAGGCACAGGCTAACTTAGTAACTCAACAGCAGGTGTGGTTGTTTTCAAAACAGAATGCTTATAGTTGGCTTCGCTTATCTCCCGATGAAGTTCGCGATCTATGGCGGATGATTGAGGAAGGACAACTCTTCCAGGATCACAAACAATTTATTTCTAAAATTTATAATCATTATTGTAGAGCTTTTTCAGAGTATTTTCGCGTGGAGAGTGTTCCATTTTCTCTGATTCATTTTATAAGCCAGAAAATATGTGCTTCAGGCCTTATTCAAAAAATAGGGCATTTAGAACGGCCCAAGCTTATTTTTGATTTGTGTTCCGCAGCTGGCCCATTTTTAGCTACATTAGCTGATCATCTTAAATCAGTTGAAGGGGATGTTGTTCGAGTTTCAAAATTTCTAACCCAATCTTATATAGGAATTGAAAAAGAGCTTTTCCCTTTCTACTTTTCAGAGATGACCCTTCTCTGGGAGCTCTCCCCTTATTTTTACACCCAACCCTTCTCATCAGGAGCATTACTTCATCATCATCCTTTCCGATTATTAGAGGATGATC
Organism: uncultured bacterium; assembly: GCA_964373325.1. Lineage (GTDB taxonomy): Bacteria > Bdellovibrionota > JACOXK01 > JACOXK01 > JACOXK01 > CAYJUJ01. Next base: position 11,976 of record CAYJUJ010000003.1, on the reverse strand, counting down.
ATTTGCCTGGTACCACTCATAATAACAATTTAACAGAAGAAGAAATTCTATTAGGCATTGAACACCCCCTGGGTGAGCAAAAGAAATTATTTGATTTTATTAAAAGCTGTCAAAAGGTGGATTTTTGCATAGTGCATCCATCGTCTCATGAAGCGACCCACCTTAAAACTTATTTAGAACATATTCCAGAATTTAAGGATTTTTATGAATCAAACATGGTATCAACAAACTGGTATTATAAGATAGGTCTTTCAAAGCTTCGTGAGGGTGGTAAACTCGTTTTTCTAGAGTCTAGCTATTGGCCCATTTCTTCTCACGCTCAGAAATTAAGAAAGTATATTTTAGAGAATGCTAAAATTTCTGAAATTTATGATTTTGGGAGCGCTCTCAAACCACGATATTTGTTTGTGCTAGAGCGGTGTCGAGATAAAGAGGCAAGAGATAATCATAGAATTAAGTTTTATAAAATAAAATCTTCTTTTAATAAGGTTAATTTCGAAAAACTGTTAGAGGCCTCTCAAGCAGTTCAAAAGAGTGGGGATATTTATTCAGATGAAGAGGTGGAAACATTTTTTAGTCCTGTTATCCAGAGAGATCTTACTGAAAATCCATGGAGCTGTCTTGAAGAGTTCACATATTTACCCATCTTAAAAAAGATTAAAGACAAAAAACTTCCCCTAGGCTCTTATTTTTCAGTTAAAAAATCAGAACAATCGGAAATTAATGAAGGTGACTTGTTGAGCCTTATTCCTACGGATCGGGTTCTGGTCTATGACAATCGTTTTGTTTATCGAGACAGTCACTTTCAGGAACAGCCTCCAAAAGAGGCTGTTCCTGAAAGTGACTGTCTCGTCATCTCAAAAAAATCCTCTTCTTTCCTCTCTCCAAAACTTTTATCTGTTTTTCTAAACTCAGATCTTCTTCAATTTTGGTATAAACTTCAGTGTTTTTCTTCTTCTACAAAAAAACACTTTAATCAGCAGGATCTTTTGCAAATCCCGCTTCCCTTATTGTCCTTTTCTGATCATAAAACCTCTCTTATGGATGAGAAAAGAGAGAGGTTTTCTTTAGCGATACAACGCAGAGATATCAATTATTTAAAGGCTGGGCTACTTCTTGAAATGAAACATGGTGACGTTTCTTTGGTGGCTGAAGTTTTGGAAAGCCTTGTAGATGAAACTGAAAAAGTAGATAAGATGCTTGAAAAATATTCTCATTTTAGGAAAGAAGATAAAGTGAATTGGGAGTATTTTAAGAAAATTCTCCCACTTAACCTTCAAGTTCCGCTTAAGGAACATCAACAAACCTTTATAGAGACGGAATGCCAAAATTTACAAAATTTTTGTTTTCTGAAGGGGCGTCGTTTAAAACACCCCCAGTCTCAGGAAGATTTTATTCAAATTATTTCTTTGGATAATCAATTTATAAATATTTTTGGTGATTCTACTTATCTTTCTATTCTTGAAGAAGAATTAAAGTCGTATGAAAACCTGTATTGGGATGAGATTGAAAAAGCTCTTTATTTACCTAAAGATTTAAAAATTTTTATGTCATTTCAAAGTGAGATTTCTCAAAAATGGAAAGAACTAGAGGGTTGGAAAAAAAATATTAAGGAAGTTTGTGATGAGGTCATATTCAGGTTTTACGGGTTTGAGCCCGAGAATGAGAACAAATTTAGCGCAAAAGAATCAGCCAACTTTATTTCTATTATCCAAGAAGCACTTAAATAAGTGGTAAGCCCTTGCCCTTGGAGAGGAAGCATCCATCGCGGTGAGTGAAAATTTGGGGGTGACGCCGGTGGGCAAGCCACACTCGCGCGCAGCCTAATGGCGAGCACGAGATGTGGAGGGAACCCAGAGGCGGCAGGACCCGCAAATTTTCACTCACCGCAACTTCCTTAGTATTCACTTTTAATACGTTCAATATATTCGCGGCTTTCTTCTTCAGCTGAATAAAACTCTAGTGACTTTTCAAGATATTCAAGGGCTGTTTTTTTCATATTAAGATTGAAGTGAGCAATTCCAAGCCCTTTGTAAATTTGGGATAACCAAAAAGAAGAGACACCTTCGATCTCTGTTAGAGATTTTTTGAAAAAACCAACACTTTTTTTATATTTGTTTTCAAGGAGTGCAATAACACCTAAAAAATAGTAGGCATAAGGATTTTGGTAATCAATAGTGATTGTTTTTTCTAGTATTCGCTTGGCTTCATCCAAACGGTTTTCGGCTAAAAACCCACGAGCATCTTCTACTAGATCCAGTGCTGCTTTTTTATTAGAAGCCTCTGTATCATATTCTATAGGCGAGTTGTAAATTGTTTTTCGTTCAAAAAGAGCACATGAAGATAGGAGAAATAAAATGACAAGCAAAGTTTTTTTCACTCGGCTGATAATAGTCTGTCTACTGTGTACTGTCTACTGTGTACTATTCTTATGGACAGGGCATGTTTCTCTAGGCTCTGTTCCTTTTAAGTAGGCTTCTTTAAATTGTTTTCCGCAAAGTTTTGTCCATAAATAGCCTGTTTGTGGATCAATGAGTTTAAAAACAATATTTTCTGGAATTTGAAACTCTGAAATGGGTTTATCTTCATGTGCGGTTTTCATAAAATGAGCCCAGATAGGAAGGGCCGCTCTGGCCCCCGAATAACCCACATTTTTATCCTGATCAAAACCAACCCAAACCGTTGTAGCAAAGTCAGGAGTGTAACCAGCGAACCAAGCATCTTTATAGTCTGTTGTGGTTCCTGTTTTACCAGCAGCTGGTCTTTGAAATCCCCACTCTTGGGCAGCACGCCCTGTTCCTTGAGTCATAACCCCTTCTAAAAGGTAAGTTATAAGAAAAGCTATTTCAGATGAAATAGCCTGTTCTAGTTCAATATCCCTTTTTTCTAAGATTTGTCCTTTTTGATTCATCACCTCTTTAATAGAGGTAAAATGAGTTTTAAAACCTTGATTGGCTAATGTTGCGTAGGCTCTCGCAATTTCTAAAGGTGTTACCTCAGCGCTTCCCAGCGAAAGAGAAGGTATTTTAGGGAGTCCACTTGTGATTCCTAGTCTTCGAGCTGTATAAATAATATTTTGAATGCCCACCTCCCAACCAAGTTTGGCGGTAGGAACATTAATAGATTGCTCTAAAGCCGTTCGAAATGAAACATCCCCTCTAAAAGTATCATCATAGTTGTGGGGGGACCAAGCTTGATCATCATATTTTAAATCAAAAGGAGTATCGACAAGTATTGTTGAAGCAGTATATTTTTGAGGGTTTTTTTCTAAGGCAGCAATATAAACAAAAGGTTTGAAAAGAGAGCCCGGCTGGCGCTTTGCTTGAAACACCCTATTAAATTGAGATTTTTCATAACTTCTTCCCCCCACCATGGCTCTTATAAAACCAGTATGCGGTTCCACACTAATGAGAGATGCTTGTAAGGGGTTTCCCTTATTATCGAGAAGTTCAGGATAAGCCTTTTCTAAAGAAACAAGATCATTTTCAATAAACTCTCTTGCTTTTTTTTGGAGATTCACATCAAGGGTTGTAAATATGTAAAGCCCTTCCGATGAAAGTGTTTCAGGGGAATATTTGTCTCGCAGTTCTGACTTAATAAAATCAATGAAATAAGATGCGTATTTGCCAATTTCTAAAGAAGAAGGGTTGGGGCTTATTTTCTCCCTTTTAGCCTTCACATATTCTTGTCGCACTATTTTGCCAAGGCTGAGCATTTTTTCTAAAACTAGATCTCTTCTTTGAAGGGATGTTTTAAGTTTAGTTAAAGGAGAGTAACGATTGGGTGCCTGAATCATACCTGCAAGGAGTGCACACTCAGAGAGGTTTAATTCCCCTAGATCTTTAGAGAAAAAATTCAATGCTGCTTCAGCCACACCGTGAATTTCAATGACGCCACGATTTCCAAAATAAATTTCGTTAACATAGGTTTCAAGAATGGCATCTTTGGAATAACGATTTTCAATCATAAATGCCATGAGAGCTTCTGTGATTTTTCTTCGAAAGGATTTTTCCCTGGTTAAAAAGAAATTTTTAACGAGCTGTTGTGTAAGGGTACTGCCTCCTTGAGCAAAGCGCCTTTTTCTTAAATTTTCTAAAAGTGCGCGTAAAATTCCTTGTGGGTCTACTCCTCTATGTTCAAAAAATCTTTCATCTTCGATTGCAATGATGGCATTTAAAAGATCAGGTGGAACTTCTTTAAGAGGTACAACACGCCTTTCCTCCGCTACATCTTTGTAAATCAATGCAATCAGTTCCCGCTCCAACTGTGTATGTGTGAGTGGTGTTTTGGATTGAGGTGATATTATTTTTGTAACTTTGTTTTTGTTTAACAAAATTTGAATATACTGGCCTTTCTGAATTGTGTGTGGGTAGTGGAAATTGTGTAAGTAGATATGAAACTCTGAAGGATCGTCTTCATTATTAAGATAGTATTGTCCTTGTCCAATAGGAAGAGAAAAAGTTTTTTCGTAGCTCAAGCGATGAAGTCTTTCAAAAAAACTTTTTTGAAGAATAAGCCCGGGATAGATGAGATAGCTTTCGGAGTATACTTTTGAAGGGAAAAGCCATTTTTTTCCTTCAAATTTATTGATAATGACGTGATTTAAATGTTGATAATAAAGAAAAAGGGAAAGTAATAAAAAGAGGAAAACAAGAAACAATAAAAAGGCTGTTTTTTTGAATAAGCTTTTTAGTTGCACAAGTGACAATACGTAATCATGATTGAAGAGGTCGTCAACATTGACCTACGGGAAACTGTTCTATATAGAACATTTATGGGGCTCACTGAAACACAAATTAATAAGTTAGCTCATCTTGTAACTTCAAATCTAGAAAAAAAAGGGTTTGTTCAAAGTAATTCTCAAATTTCCAAAATTATTAGTGAAGTTATTGTAGGTAATTTTGCCCAGGAAAAAGTTATTGAAGCGGAAGCACGGAAAATGTTAGATCAACTAGGAAATCAACTGCCAGATGATGTTGACCGACATAAAATGTTTCTCATGATTAAGAAAAAGGTAGCTCAAGAGAAAAAGTTTGTTTTATGATTTTAACAGAAGATCGTATTTACCACCTTTCCAATCTCATTCTAGATAAACTGAGAGAAACAGGCATCGCCTTTTTAAGGGATGAAACCCAAGTTAAAAAAGAGGTAAGGCAAAGTATTTTTGAATATCTCCGTTTAGAAGAAGGAATTGATGAAAAAGTGAGGAAAAAAATTTCTTCTCAATCAAAAATTATTTTGGAAGGAAGTCGTGAATGGGAGATTCTTTACAAGAAATATTATGAAGAAGAAGCTTCTTTAAAAGGGTTAAGTGATAAGAGGTAAGTGGCAAGTGAAAACCAAAGCTCCAGTCTAATTGTTTGAAATCATTTATTTTTTTAGCATAAAAAAAATTCTTGCCAAGATTTTTGTTTTTGTTATACTCCCCGAACTGCTAACTAGCACTCAACGCAAGAGAGTGCTACTAATCAAACAAATTGGTTTAATTAGTAGAGAGAGTTTAGAGTAAACAAACATTAATTGTTTAAAGGATGTCAAAAAGGAGGATGAATATGAATGTGCGACCTTTACAAGATCGGGTTATTGTAAAAAGAGTTGAAGAACAAACAAAAACTAAAGGCGGTATTATTATCCCAGATTCCGCTAAAGAAAAACCAATGGAAGGAGTTGTTGTTTCCGTTGGTGCAGGAAAATTAAATGAGAAGGGTGAAAAAGTTCCCCTCGATGTTAGGAAAGGAGATCGTGTTTTGTTTGGCAAATATGCCGGAACAGAAATCGCAATTGATAGTACTGAACATCTCATTTTAAAAGAAGAAGATATTTTGGGAGTTGTAACTAACTAAGGAGGTTTAAAATGGCAAAAGAAATTTTATTTAGTGAAGAAGCAAGAGGTAGGATTTTAAAAGGAGTTAATATACTTGCTGATACTGTTAAAGTAACGCTCGGTCCAAGAGGGCGTAATGTTGTTATTGATAAGTCTTTTGGTTCACCCACAGTAACAAAAGATGGTGTGACCGTTGCCAAGGAAATAGAACTTGAAAACAAATTTGAAAACATGGGTGCTCAAATGGTGAAAGAGGTGGCTTCTAAGACTAGCGATGTTGCAGGAGATGGTACAACAACAGCAACTATTTTGGCACAAGCTATCTATAGAGAAGGTGCTAAAGCTGTGGCAGCAGGGTTAAACCCCATGGATCTTAAACGTGGTGTTGATATTGCTGTTGAAAAAACAGTAAAGGAATTAGAAAAACTTTCTAAACCAACAAAAGATAAAAAAGAAATCGCACAGGTTGGAACTATTTCAGCTAATAATGATGTAACCATTGGAAATATCATTGCTGAAGCTATGGAAAAAGTTGGTAAAGAAGGGGTTATCACTGTTGAAGAAGCTAAAGGAATGGAAACCACTTTAGATGTTGTTGAAGGAATGCAATTTGATCGTGGTTATCTTTCTCCTTACTTTGTAACAGATGCAGAAAGAATGGAAGCTATTTTAGAGGAACCTTCTATTTTGATTTGTGACAGAAAAGTGACAAACATGAAGGATCTTCTTCCATTATTAGAGCAAGTTGCAAAGCTAGGAAGACCTTTGCTTATTATTGCAGAAGATGTTGAAGGTGAAGCTTTAGCAACGCTTGTTGTTAATAAACTTCGCGGAACTTTAAGCTGCGCTGCTGTAAAAGCACCAGGCTTTGGTGATCGCCGAAAAGAAATGTTGAAAGACGTTGCAACTCTTACAGGAGGACAGGTGATTGCTGAAGATTTGGGACTTAAATTAGAAAGTGTAACTCTTGAAGATCTGGGTCGAGCAAAGCGTGTGACTATTGATAAAGATAATACAACTATTGTTGATGGCGCTGGCAAGAAAGAAGATATTCAAGCTCGAGTGAAACAAATTAGAGCTCAAACTGAAGAAACAACCTCAGATTATGATCGTGAAAAACTTCAAGAGCGTCTTGCTAAATTAGTAGGTGGTGTTGCTGTTATTAATGTAGGTGCTGCTACTGAAACAGAAATGAAAGAGAAAAAAGCACGCGTTGAAGATGCTTTAAATGCAACAAGGGCTGCAGTTGAAGAAGGTGTGGTTCCTGGTGGTGGAGTGGCATTCTTGAGAGCTGCAAAAGCATTGGAAAGTTTAAAGCTTGAAAGTCGAGATCAGCAAACAGGAGTAGAAATTGTAAGACGCGCTCTTGAAGAACCTATTCGTCAGATTGCAGGAAATGCTGGTCATGAAGGATCGGTTGTTGTCGATAAAGTAAAATCACAAACTGGCAACTTCGGATTTAATGCTCTTGATGAAGAGTATGGTGATATGCTTAAGTTTGGAGTTATTGATCCAACTAAAGTAACACGCTGTGCCCTTCAAAATGCGGCAAGTGTTGCTTCACTTCTTATTACAACTGAAGCTATGGTTGCAGAAAAACAAGAAGAGAAAAAAGAAGCAGCTCACGGTGGCATGCCTGGGGGAGGAATGCATGGCGGTGGCATGGGCGGCATGATGTAAGCTTAGCAGTAAAGTAGTAATGATCAAAAATGGGCGGGTTTTTCAACCCGCCCATTTTTTTGCACCTTTTGTTTCGTAGACTTTTTATTGTCGTCTTGGTATAGTGACGATACTTGTCAGTCGTTGTGGTCAATAAATTGAAGTAAAATGCAGTGAACCCTCTTCCAGGGAGGAAACTCTATGCGGAAGTTAAGTGGTGTTCTTGCAGTTTTTATTTTGTTCATTTCAAATAGTACAGCGTTGGCAGATGCAAAAAAAATTCTCGTTAAATTTAAAAATGAGCCAAATCTTCATGCAGTCAACTTATTTAACTCTCTAGGTGCCAAGCATGTTTCTGCATTTAAGATTATTCCGTCTTTATTTGAAGTAACGGTTTCTAAAGATCAAAATGTTCACTCTCTTCTTGCATATCTTAAGACAAATCCTTCAGTAGAATATGCAGAACTAGATCATAAAGTTTTTGCTGTTGAGGAGCCACCATTTCCATGGCCATGGGATCCAGGTGATGGAAATGGAGATTTACCATTTCCTTGGCCATTTCCTGACCCTACTCCACCCCCTCCCGCTAAAGATCCTGAACTTATTTTAGATCCGGCCCCTATTAATGAGCCCTCTCCAGATCCGGATTTTTCAAAGACATGGGGATTAGCAAAAATTGAAGCAGAAAAAGCATGGAAGTTAGCTCTGGGAAATCATGATGTGATAGTTTCTGTTATTGATACAGGTGTTGATTACAATCACGAAGATCTAGCTCTTAATATGTGGCGAAATGTTGGTGAAAGTGGAAGTTATGAAGATCCTAAAACGCAAGAAATGAAGCGCAAAGAAACAGATGGTGTTGATAATGATGGAAATGGTTTTATAGATGATGTTGTGGGTTGGGACTTTGTTAATAATGATTCTCTTCCTTATGATGACTATGGTCATGGTACACATGTTTCAGGAACTATCGGTGCTGTAGGCAATAATGGTAAAGGTACTGTTGGGGTTAATCACATTGCCTCAATTATGGGTGTTAAGTTTCTTGATGCTAGTGGATCTGGAGACTTGAGTAACGGAATTAAATCTATTGAATACGCCATTAATAACGGAGCGCGAGTTCTTAGTAACAGCTGGGGAGATTACGAATATTCAGAGGCCCTCAAGGATGTTATTACAAAGGCTCAAGAAAAAGACGTTATTTTTGTTGCCGCTGCTGGAAATGAAAGTAAAAATAATGATGGGCAAAGCCGCCTTTACCCAGCGAGCTTTGAAAATGAAAATATTATTTCTGTTGCAGCAAGCAATGAACAAGATCGAAAAGCATTTTTTTCAAATTATGGAAAAAAGAGCGTTGATCTTGCAGCACCGGGCACACAAATTTATAGTACAACTCCTAATAATAAATATGAAAATTTTGATGGAACATCTATGGCAACACCTCATGTAGCGGGTGCAGCAGCACTTTTGTTATCCATTGATAAAAATCTTTCTTACACTGATGTGAAAAATATTTTGTTAACTACGGTTGATAAACTTTCTCAGTGGAAAGAAAAAACTGTGACAGGTGGTAGATTAAATCTTTATAACGCTGTCAAAAAAGTGATGAATTAAAAAAAATAATAATGGTATTGACAACTTATTTTAAGCTGTTACTTTTTTATATAGTAAGTGGAGAGTTAGTTAGCTTAAAATAGTCAATGAATGTTTAGCTCGAAGAAGGCAGGGGCCTTCGAGAGGTTGATATGCTGCGAGTTGGATTGGAGTCATAGTTATTACAGTCATAATGAAAGTAGAAATGAAAAGGAGGATTGAAATGATGAAAAAAATGGTTAATTTGGTACTGGGTTTAAGTACGTTTTTATTATTGCCCATAGCAAATGCGGAGTTTACTCCAAAATTTGGAGCATCGGCTAATTTTATTGGTTTCCGAACGCATAATGCGGATGCCAACCTTTTGGATCAGACCTCTACAACCCCCCCAACTGACATACTTGCTGCTCCTGTAGGTGGGGGTACTGGCTCAACAGTGGATAGTATTGAGGTGGAGGCAAAGTTGTATGGGGAGGCTGCTCTTACCAAAACAACTAACGTTTATCTTTCAGTACTGGCAACAGGTCCGGTTCAGGCTGCTGCGCATGGAAACGTTAACGCAGGACTAACAGGTCCCGGTGCCGGTGCGGCAACTAATGCTCAAGCAATTGCGATTATGTTGCAAGAAGGGTGGTTAAGCTTTAAGGATAATGGGTTTGATGTAAGTTTTGGAATCCAAAGTGGAAAAACTGGCACTTTTGGAAGAAATTACTGGCATGGTATTAATTTTGGTTTTAACCCTGATAAAGGGGGTGCAGCAGCCACACTTTTTGTGCCAAACATAACAACAGGTCTTGCAGTTAACCCTATTGTGAGATGGGTTTCTGCTCCTGGGCATGTGAATGCTTATAGACATGTCAACGCTACAACAAATGCAGTGCCTTCTGTGCAGGCATCTTATGGTTTTGGTGAAATTGGTAAAGAAGACTTTAATGGCAAACTTCAAGCCTATTATGCATATCCTGGCAGCAACCTAGCAGGACCTACACGAGGTGAAGTTTCCTTTAAAGGCGTGTATGGTGGGGTTGGATATGGTTTTAGTGATTCTATCGGAATTAATCTTGATGCATCTGTTTCCCGCTATGCCAATTATCAAACAGCTGCAGCTAATACTACTGGTGGTACTGGTGCCGCTGCAGGGATATCCCAACCAGATATAGCTAATAACGTTGCTGCGGGGCTTCAGCTCTTAGTTGATGTAACCTCGGACATCGCTTTAACAGCTGGTGCTATGTTTGACAAGAGTGATGGCCAGGATGCTCTTGCATTGGTAAATAGAGACGGTAGTATGTATACAGCTGTTATTGGGGGCGATTTTAAAAATCTCTGTCTTGGTGATAAGCTATTTTGCCTAGGTTCTACCGGAGTTTTTTGGCAAGATACTCTTGATGGTGGGGGTGTGGCTGCATTCCAAGCTGGTCGTACTAATAAGCTAGCAAGATTGGCTGATATCAGCCACCTCCATGCGGAAATTGAGCATTCTTGGTTATGGAGATATGCTACTGCTTTTTATTCAGATAGACGGGCAGGGCATTTTGGCAATGGAAGCCGTGCTTATGCTAAAGTAGATGGAAGTTTAGATGTGGGTCATGCATTTGATTGGGGAGTTATGGCCGAGCAAGGTAAGCATAAGACAGCATTAACGGTTGGTTCAAATAACTTAGGATGGGGACTCACTAGTTCCTTAGGTACAAAACTTGGACCTGTAAAACTTGCTTTTGTAGGTTCGTGGTTTGATGCTGGTCCAGCAATTTCTACAGATCTAAGTAATGTTGCTTCCTATATGTTAACTGTTGGCTTCTAAATAATGACTCTTTAGAGAATCGAAGAGGAGACGTTAATAACGTCTCCTCTTTTTTTATGCGCTATTTACTTAAAACTGATAAGACCCATGTTCTTATTGATAAAGGTGAAATAACCTATTTAGGACCTAAAGTATTTGAAGATTGTAAGGTTATTGATCTTAAAGGCCTTTGTTTATCTTCTGGATTCATAGATTGCCATGCCCATTCTGACTATTTTCTTTTAATGAACTCTACAGCTGACTCAAAGGTCTATCAAGGAGTGACGACAGATATTGGGGGTAATTGTGGCTATTCTGCAGCGCCTCTGTGGGGTTTTGCCTATAAAAAAAGGCTTGAGGATTATAAAAGGTTTGAAAATTTAGATGTGCCATGGAAAACACTTCCAGAGTATTTTAAGGTTTTGAATAATCTTAAAATTTCCATGAATTACTGCCATCTTGTAGGGCATAATACACTTCGTGAATCTGAAATAGGGGTGGTTGATCGCTCCTTAACAGAAAATGAATTAAAAAACATATGCAGTCGTTTAGAAGAAGCATTTAAAGAGGGGGCTATTGGCTTATCAACAGGGCTTGTTTATCCACCTGCTTGTTATGCGCCAGAGGAAGAGTTAATAGCATTGGGCAAGGTTTGCGCAAAATACGATAAACCTTTTACGTTTCATATGAGGAGTGAAAATGATTTTGTAGTAGAAGCAGTGGAGGAAACTTTACGAGTAGCTAGAAAAACAGGTTGTAAAGTGCAGATTTCACACTTAAAAACTTCTGGGCAAAAAAATTGGCATAAGATTTCAAAAATTTTTGAGCTTATTGAAAAGGCACTTTCAGAGGGCATTCGAGTTCAATGTGATCGCTATCCTTATATTGCTTCCCAGACAGGACTACTCCAGGTTTTACCAGCTTGGGTTTATGATGGTGGTGAATCTGCTCTTATCCAAAAATTAAAAGATACAAAAATAAGAAAAGAAATCCATGAGGAGCTTTTACAAAAATATCCTCATGACTATTATAAAAATGTATTTCTTATGGAAATTCCATCAAAGAAGAATAAAAAATATCAGGGCATGAGTGTAGAAGCGGCTGCAAAAGAAAGGGA
>CAYJUJ010000002.1:0-25712 GCA_964373325.1 uncultured bacterium | reverse complement strand
AAACGGGGCATGAAGATCTAGAAATGGTTAAAAAAGAATATGCTGAGAAAAAAGTTAATGCAGAAATCATTCCTTTCATTGATGATGTGGCCCCCTATTTAGCCGAGGCCGATTTAGTCATTGGGCGGGCTGGTGCAGGAACGGTTTCAGAACTTATTGTCACACAAACACCTTCTATTCTCATTCCTTATCCTTATGCCAAGAGTCATCAGGTTTATAATGCAGAAGAATTAGGAAAAAAAGGAGCTACTCGAGTAGTGCTTCAGCAAGATATTTCAGGAGAAAAATTAGCTAACATTGTTAAACAGATGATAACTTATGAACAGGTGTTAGAAAAAATGAAAGAGGCCTTGAAAGAATTTAACTGGGGAAATCCCGCCGAAAAAATAGTTAATTTCATAACAACACATTTAGAAAAATAAAAAGCTTTAATTAAACAGCAATGCGAAGTTCTAAGGTATTATAAAGAACCTGTGGTTTAAGAACTTGTCCACGACCCTTACCTTTCTCGAACAAAACAAGCCCTAAATCAACAAGATATTGCAAATCTCTATGTACACTTTTGAAATCTCTATCTACTAATTTTGCTAAGTGTTTTATATTAGAAGGCTGTTTTGTTTTTATCGCTTCTAAAAGTTCCATTCTTCGTTCTGTAAGTATATTTCTTATGGCTTTAAGAGAAGTAAAATAAACTCCTTTTTTCTTAAAAACTTTTACTCCTTCTTGAATGGCTTTTGCTGTTTTTCTAAAATCTTCTAAACCCTCTTTTAAAGATTTAATCTGGACATTTATTTTTTTAACCTTCATGATTTCCCCTCCTTATTTAAAGCACTTAAAAAATCTCGAATCAATTGATCTATGTTTTTGAAGTAATAAAAATACTCCTTTCCACCCTTATGGTAATGATGACCTTTTGGATGGTGGTTATCATACCCAATAATGATTTTTGCTCCTTTTGTAGCAAATAAAGAATACTTGAAACCCTCTGGAAACCTCTCTGTATCGGCTATTTTCCATATTTTCATTTCAACCACTGTTTCATCATCAAGATAGAATTTCTCATGAAGATATAAAGTGGCCTTACCCATAATATTATTATGGCATAATATGCCATAATAATCAAGTTGTTATTTATTTTCCAAAACGGGGGAATTTCCAGCGGCGGGGTTTGGGAGCGGTTTCTTTACCGCGAGCTGCCTCACCTTCTCTTCCCACTTCTTCTATCCTTTCTCGTGCTTCTCTTTCTCCTGTGGCCTGGGAAACTCCTGTTTGCTTGGCTCCTCTTTTGGCACCTCGGTCAAAAGATCTTTCAAAATCTGGTTTTGCCTCGATGCGGATGGCATTTATAATCATGGCAGAGGTTTCGTACAAGTTATAAACCCAGCGTTGAAGAGTTATTAAAACTCTCATAGGCAAACTTCTTGGAAGCAGAGAATCAGGAACTTCACCATTTAAAAACTGCTCTGCTCCCGCAACTCCATGTTTTCGACTGATCTCGTGAAGAAAACCAACAACATCCCAATAATGTTCTTTGGCTTGTGCTACTCTTATGGCTATGTCAAAGGGGGGCACAGATTTAAAAACTTCAAGAGCTTTATGAACTTTTACTAGCATTTCATGTCGACCTTTAGGGTCCATATAGAGTCTATTGGCTAATTTAGAGGGAGAAAGAAAACGCTGATAACCCCAAAGGCAATGATGAAAATGATTGAATACCGTCATAACCTCAGCAAAACTAAGGCCAAAATCCTTATAATGTTTTAAAAGATAAGCATGAGCTTCCATTTCAAGTAAAATCTTGCCACCTCGATTTTGTCTTACATAACGTCTATATTTTCTTGGATCTGATTGATATTGCATAAGATGGTATAGCTGGTGCAGCACATCAACTCTGTTTGCAGAAGAGCTTAATAAAAAGAATTTATTTCGGAGAGGAAAATATTTTCCAAAAACAAGATTCAATCCTGGAACATGCCGCAAAACTGGTGCACAAAGATAATAAAAGAAAACTTGTACAATAATTCCATTCTTAGGTTGGAAAAGCCCTTCCATAGGTTCATGGTTTTCACCAAAAAGGTTAAAAAGAATTCTTTCATGATCAATATCATGAGTCCAAAGTCTTTCAGGAATTTTGTGAAAATCTCTGGCCCTCACCCCTAATTGGTCTTCCAAAACGAATCGTTCAAAATAGGGTTCGATATTTCGAATATCTGTATTTTCTAAGACAAGAAATCTAAGACCTGAAGCCTCAGCTAACACTTTTGCTTTTTCAACAAGGGTTTCTAAATTATCTCCGCGCAACTCCCACAAAGGGTTAAGTCTAGGGGTAAAACCACCAGCTCCTTTTGTAGCTCGCTCATTGCCAGGGGTTATTTCAGAAACAGGAAAGCCTGTTTTTTGCATTTCGCCAGTCAACATTTCTATAGCTGTGAGAATGTTGTTTTGAATATGAGTAAAATCTGTATTCCAATGTTCTCTTATTTGTCTAAAAGATAAAGATGTTTTATTGGCTCGCCTTGGATCAATACCGGGTTCTTCTTGTGGAGCATCATCAGACATACTGGTAGAAAATAGGCATAGAAATATTAATAATGTGAGAGCGGTTTTCTTCATCTAAACATATTTTTGAGCAAGAATAATGCCAACATTCTCTTAAGGTAAAAGCACAAAAAAGTCAATAACTTAGCTTAATACTGATTTGAAGTCATAGTTTTTAAAACTAAAAAGTAACATTTTTCGTCACGAAACGGCCACTTTGAGCCAAAGGGTGTCCTTAAAACACCCCTTTCTGGACAGTCACCTTAAATGAAAATGGTTTTCATTTGGGACATTTTAGGGCACTTTCTATTGGGCTTGGTAATGCAACTGGGGAAGCACATCGAGATGGTGAACAGAAGAGATTTGGAGAAAGAATGAGAGATTGGTTCGGAAGAGGCTCAAAAAAATAAAATAATGAGGCAGGCACCCTTCAGATGACGCTAAAAACAAAATGATATAAAATGACTTGGTGGATAAACCCATTATTTTTTTTGATGGTGTTTGTGGATTGTGTAATGGGTTTGTCAATTTTGTTTTAAGAATAGATAAAAGTCATATTTTTTCTTTTGCTCCGATTCAAGGCAAAACTGCAAAGCATGTTCTTTCTCAAAAAAATTTGGAAGATATCAATACTATTGTTCTCTATGTTAATGAACAAAAGTATTATAAGTCCGATGCATTTTTGCGTATTTTTTACTTAATAGGTGGACTGTGGAAGTTGTTATTTATTTTTAAAATTGTACCCACTTTTTTAAGAGACTTGGGTTATCATTTCGTTAGAAAACATCGTTATCAATGGTTTGGTAAAAGAGATGTTTGTAGAACTCCAACACCTCAAGAAAGAGAATTCTTTTTAGATTAGGAAGTCTTGTCATTACAAAGACTTATCAGTAAACTCTTGACTCATGCGTCAGAAGATTAAAAAAATCCACTTTGTGGGTATTGGTGGAATTGGTATGAGTGGAATAGCTGAGGTTCTTTTAAACCTTGGCTATCAAGTAAGCGGCTCTGATCTTAACACTTCCCCTATTACAGAAAGATTAAAAAAACTGGGAGCAAGTATTTATCAAGGTCATGATCCATCTCATTTAAATGATGCTCAAGTTGTTGTGACTTCTACCGCTGTAGCGTCCAATAACCCTGAAGTTCTTAAAGCAAAAAAACTAAAAATTCCAGTTATTCCTCGGGCGGAAATGCTTGCAGAGCTTATGCGAATGAAATACGGCATTGCTATTTCTGGCGCCCATGGAAAAACAACAACTACTTCTCTTGTAGCAACTATTTTAGAAGGTGGTGGGCTTGATCCAACTTGCATTATTGGAGGGCGCGTCCATGGTATAGGCTCTAATGCCAAATTAGGCAGGGGTGATCTTTTAGTAGCAGAGGCTGATGAAAGTGATGGATCTTTTTTAAAACTAACCCCTACTATTTCTGTTGTAACCAATATCGATTTAGAACACACAGATTATTATAAGAATTTACAGGCTATTAAAGAGGCTTTTGTTTCTTTTCTTAATAAGGTTCCTTTTTATGGAGCTATCATTGCCTGTGCAGATGACAAAAATGTACGAGATATTTTGCCAGAGCTTAAGAGGAAGTGCATCACTTATGGTTTTAAAACCAAAGCTGACTATACAGCTAAAAATATTAAATTAGAGGGTCTAGAATCTCATTTTGATTGTTACTATCGGGGGAAAATTTTAGGTCGAGTTTCTTATTCTTTATCTGGTTATCATAATGTTTTGAATGTTCTTGCCTCTATTGCGACTGCAAGAGAATGTGAAGTGCCCTTTGAAAAAATTGTTTCTTCTCTTGGAAAATTTTTAGGGGTCGAGCGCCGACTTCAAGTTAAAGGGGAGAAAAAAGGAATTCTTGTTGTTGATGACTATGGACATCATCCAACTGAAATTAAAGCAACATTAAGTGCTTGCAAGGTATGCTGGCCTAAAAGACGGCTCATAACTCTATTTCAACCTCATAGGTATACTCGGACGCGCGATCTCTTTCGTGAGTTTACAACTGCATTTTCCCAAACTGATATTCTCATATTAACCGAAATTTATGCAGCCAGTGAAAAACCTATTCCAGGCATTACCTCCAAAAAACTAGTGGCTTCTCTTCCCAAAAAACACCCTTCTGTGCTATACGTAAAAGACTTAAAAAACATCGGGAAAACTTTAAAAAGTATAGTACAGAAAGGAGATGTTCTCCTCACCCTTGGTGCCGGAAGCATCTATAAAATTGGAGAGCAGTTTTTAAATGAGCTTTGAATTTCTAAGAGATCATACAACCCTTCGAGTGGGGGGGCAGGCAGAGCTATTTTATCCTGAGAGCATTGATTCTCTTAAAACCTTTATCAAAAATCATTCTTCTTATGTTGTTTTGGGGAGTGGAAGTAACGTTCTTCCCCCTGATGAAGGCATCAGAGAGGCTGTTATTAAGCTTGATAAAATGCCACAAGATATTTTTCTAGAAAAAGAAACCAAAACACACGTTTTTATTGAGGCAAGTTCTTCTACCTCAAAGCAAAAATTTTTGGCTTATTGTTTAAGGCAAGGATATAGTGGAGCAGAATTTTTGGCAGGTATTCCCGGAAATATAGGGGGTGGAATAGCCATGAATGCGGGAACTCAACTCAGTGATTTTAGCTCTATTACAGAAAAGGTATGTATTTTAACTTCAAAAGGAGAGTTTAAAGAATTAGATAAAAAAGATGTTGGTTTTGATTATCGTGATACCGAACTTGTTGGGGGAGATATTATTTTAAAAGGGCTTTTTAAATTAGAGAAAAAAAACTTGAACCAAATTCAAAAAACTGTCAAAGAACTCATTAGAAAAAGAAACGAAACACAACCTGTTACAAAACCTAATTGCGGGTGTATTTTTAAAAATCCCATTATCAATGGTAAAAGGGAAAGTGCTGGAAAGCTCATTGATCAAGCAGGGCTTAAGAATATTCAAATAGGTCAAGCGCTTATTTCAGAGAAACATGCCAATTTTATTATTAACGTTGGAGAAGCTAAGAGTTCTGATATACTGAAGTTGATTTTTCTTGTGAAAGAAAAAGTAGTTGAAAAGTTTGGAGTTCAATTAGAAGAAGAAGTTCGTATTTGGAATAGTGACAAAATATAAGAATAAAAAAATTGGTGTGTTGATGGGTGGGCCTTCTGCAGAGCGGGAGATTTCTCTTATTACAGGCCGCGCTATCTTTGATGCTTTAAAATCAAAAAAATATGATGTTGTAGCACTGGAGCTTAAAAATGATGTTTTTTCCTGCCTGACTGGGCAAAAGGTTGATGTTGTTTTTAATGCTCTTCATGGAACGTGGGGTGAAGATGGTGTTATTCAGGGTGTTTGTGAGGTTTTAAAAATTCCCTACACAGGTTCTGGGGTGCTTGCGTCTTCTCTTTCCATGACCAAATCCTTTACGAAAGATTTTTTGTTGCAACACGGCATTCAAACGCCCGAGTTCCAGATTTGGAGTGTTAAAAATCAGACTCAAAAAGAATTTGAAAAGAATATTACAATAAAGCTTCCTTTTGTTGTGAAGCCAGAATCACAAGGGTCTAGTGTTGGAATAACCATTGTGAGAGAGAAAAAAGATGTTGCTTCTGCTTTGAAAGGGGCTTCAAAATATGACACTTCTATTATGGTTGAGGAATTTATTAATGGACGAGAAATAACAGCTGGTGTTTTGAATGGAAGGGCTCTTCCCTTAATAGAAATAAAACCCAAAATTGGATTTTATAGCTACGAATCAAAATATACAAAGGGTAAGACAGAATATTTATGCCCAGCCCCACTTCCTCCAAATCTGACTCAGAAAATTCAAGATACAAGTGTTAAAATATATTCACTTTTGCGATGTCGAGGAGTCGCTCGAGCTGATTATATGATGGCTGCTGATTTTCAGTTTTATTTTCTAGAAATAAATACACTTCCCGGTATGACTTCACTTTCTTTAGTCCCTAAAGCTGCACAGCAAATGGGGCTTTCCTTTCCTGATTTAGTGGAAGAAATTCTAAATTCAGCTACACTTGATTTAAATTAACAGGTCATTTTTTGTAGGGAAGAATCTCTACTTCTAGCGGTTTTACGATGAGCGTTCTAAAGGAATGAATCCATTCATGGTTAGGATAGGAGGGATTTGTATACCCGTAGCTCCACTGTGTAACCCAATAAAAATTTCCTTCTGACCAGTGAATGGAGTCTGGTATTTTTTGATCTGTGATAGCAATAGCCCAGGCATATGTTTTGGGTTCTAGTGAAAAGGGCTTCAATTGCACTTCGTAAAGATCTGAGGCTCCCTGATCTTTCACATATTTCATTTGAAAATACTTACCTCGAGGAACATCTATGTAAAAACGAGCAGAAATTTCTGAACCCTGACCTAAAAAATTTGCAATCCCTTTCTTATAGATTTCAACCTGAACTTTTAAGGGCGCATCTGCATTAATAACAAGAGGATCCGGGGCTGTTGTTTGAGCCAGATCGATTGTAGCCATTGAATGTGAGGCAAAAAAAAGAAAAAAAAGTAAAAAAGCAGAAATCATGTCTTGCCCATTATTAATGATTTGTTGTTTTACTGTCAAGAAAAGTCTTTACTTAGATATTATTATTTTTGCTTGGCTTTTTATGATTTTTTGTTTTTAATAAAATAAATAGGGAAATAGAAACAAGATCTATGGTCAAAAATGCTCTTTTTCTATTCGTTTTTCTTGTTTTGAATGCGGCTGCATACGGCGTTGATGAAAAATGGGTCGATGCAGAAAGATCCATTGCTTATAAGAAACTTCTTTTAAATATCTCTCCCAAGGGAGCAAGTCCGGGCGCTGTGGCTGCTTCACCGTCTAGAGAGAATCCTAATTATTTTTTTCATTGGATTCGAGATGCGGCTCTTGTTATGGATGTCATTGCGCGTCTTTATCTGACATCGGACCACCTGGAAAATAAGGGATTTTATCGTTCTTTACTTTTAGATTTTGCAGAGTTTTCTCGAAGAAATCAGGTAACACAAACATTGGCGGGAATAGGAGAACCTAAGTTTGGAATGAATGGAGATGCTGTTAATGACTGGTGGGGAAGGCCTCAAAATGATGGGCCTGCTTTGCGAGCCTCTGTTTTAATTCACTTGGCATGGGGGCTCCTACAAGAGGGAAGGAAGGAAGAAGTTTATCGTCTTTATGATGGAAAGCTTCCTACCTACTCAGTTATTAAAGCAGATCTGGAGTATGTATCTCATCATTGGAGAGAGGTTTGCTTTGATCTCTGGGAGGAACTCAAGGGACGTCATTTTTATACTCTTATGGTTCAAAGAAAAGCTCTTCTTGAAGGGGCTCTTCTTGCACATTATCTGGGGGATCGGGGGGCTTCTGAGTGGTATGGAAAACAGGCCAAGGAGATTTCTCAAGAAATTGGCAATTTTTGGAATCCTCAAAAAAAGCTTATTGTTCCTACCCTTGATCGCAAAGAAGGAGTTGAATATAAAAACATGGATCTTGATAGTGCCATTGTTTTGGGGGTTCTTCATGGATATACGTCTGATCAATTTATGAAGCCTTCTGATGATAAGGTTCTTGCAACTGTTTTTCGCTTAGAAGAGGAGTTTAGAAAAACTTATACTATTAATCAGATTCCTTCTTCTTTGGGTATGGCTATTGGACGCTATCCAGAAGATCAGTATTTTGGAGGAAACCCATGGGTGTTGACAACGTTTGCCTTTGCTGAGCTTTATTATCGAATGGTTTTTGAATATGCCAGTGCTCAAGAGATTTTCGTAACCCCTTTAAATGTTAATTTTTTTAGAAGGTTTTTTCATGGAAAAAATGTGTTGAAGTCAAGAATGAGAATCACAAGCGCTCATCCTTTATTTAAAATTCTTCTTGAAAAATTGAAAAATCATGGGGATACCTTTCTTTCTCGGGTTCAATTTCACAGCCTCCCTGATGGCTCTCTTTCTGAACAAATCAATAGAGAGAGTGGTGAAATGTTATCTGCAGAGAATCTTACTTGGAACTACGCTGCTTTTTTAACTACTGTTTGGGCAAGAGATGTTGCTAGTCTTAGCTATTGATATTGGTGGAACCCATCAACGCTTTGCTTGTATTAACGAGCATGGGGAAATTTTGGATAAAAAGACTTATGAGCAAGGTTCTCTCTCCAGTAAAGAACTTTTTTTCTCTCAGCTAAAAGAGCGAATCAGTCTCTTTCTCTCTCAGAAGTCTTGTGATGGGATTTCACTAGCTCTTCCTATTATAATGGATGAAAAAACCTATGTTGTTTATGATGCTCCCAATCTTCCATTTTTAGTGGGAAGCCAGCTTAAACAAGAACTTTCTTTTCTTTCTCTTCCATGGAGTGTGGAAAATGATGCCAATTGTGCGGCTTTAGGAGAGGGCTGGGTTGGAGAGGGTCAAAGAGAAAATTCTTTTTGTTGTTTAACACTTGGAACTGGAATTGGAAGTGGTCTTATTTTGGATCAAAAGCTTTGGAAAGGGGAGAGAGGAATGGCCAGTGAAATGGGTCATTTAAAAGTAGATTCCTCTGGTCAATATCCTTGTGCTTGTGGAGATCATGGGTGTCTTGAAGCTTTTGCTTCGGGAAGAGCCCTTTATGAGAAAACTGGATATTCTGCTCTCACACTTTATGAAATGGCTTCCCAAGGCAGTTCTTATGCACAAGAGGTATTTAAAGACATGGGGAGGTTTCTTGGAAGAGGCATTGGAAGCCTTGCCAATGCACTCAATATTGAAACTTTTATTTTAGCAGGAAGAATAGCCAATGCTTTTGATTTCTTTTATCCCTCTGCCATTCGCATGGCTAAAGAGTCTGCTATGAAAGGACCACAAGAAAACTTAAAGATTTTAAAATCTAAGCTGAATGATGATGCAGGCCTTTTAGGCGCTGCTTACAAATGGTTACTCTCTTTTAGATCGTGAATCAAAGAAAACAGCCAAAATAATCATAAGCCCCTTGATGACCATTTGATAAAATGTTGGAACATTCATAAGGCTCATACCGTTGTTAAGTGTTCCAATGATGAAAGCTCCTAAAAGAGAACCTGTAACGTTTCCAACACCTCCCATAAGGCTTGTTCCTCCAATGACAACAGCAGCAATGGCATCTAACTCGAAAAGATTACCCGCAGTTGGCATAGCCCCATTTAAGCGAGATGTTAGAAGAAGCCCCCCTAACCCTGCCAGGGCACCCATCAAAAGGAATACAAAAAAAATGATTTTTTCCCTTGGAACTCCTGAAAGTCGTGCTGCTTCATAATTTCCACCAATGGCAAAAATATAGCGCCCTATGACCATTCGATTCAAGATGAAATGTCCCCCAAAGAAAACAAGAGCGAGAAGTAATACGGGGACAGGAATGCCACGGTAACTAAAAAAAATGTAACTTAAAATTAAAATCCCGGAAAGGCTTAGTAAACTTGGAAAAGTTGCCTTTCCTGTTTTTTGAGGAAGGAGCATAAAAATTTTTTCAAGTGAAATAAAATGACTTGATATCCAAAAACTCAAAATAAGCCCCATGACAATGAGTGAAGCAAGAGGAGGAATATAGCCATTTCCAATTGTTTGAAGTTCTTCACTCATAGGGGCAATAGCAACACCTCCTGAAAAAATGAGAGCTAGCCCCCGTGCAATAACCATCATTCCTAAAGTGGTAATAAAGGAAGTAATGTTATGTTTCGAGAGCCAATAGGCATTGAAAAAACCGCACAGGAGGCCTGCAGCCATTGCTGCTACTGCCGAGAGAAGAGCCCCATATATTCCCAAGTTTTCAAAGCCCCACTGTGTCTGAGAAAGTCCAACAACAATACTGGTGAGAGCAACGATAGAGCCAATAGAGAGATCAATTTGTCCTGTTAAAATGATGAGTGTCATTCCAATGGCTAAAATGCCATTGATTGAAACTTGGCGCGCAAGATTAGTAAGATTTCGTGGACTAATAAAAATTCCATCCGTGAGGATGGTGAGAACAAGAGTGAGAAAAATGAGAATTAAAAGTGTTGAATATTTTTTTAACATGTAGCAAGTCTCATTATTTTTTCCTGAGTTGCGACTGTTTTATCTAAAACGTCTTTGAGCTGTCCTTGATTTAACACAGCAATACGATCGGACATTTTTAAAACCTCAGGTAAATCTGAAGAGATGAGAACAATGGCAACCCCCTTTTTAGAGAGCTCATTCATAAAATGATAAATTTCAGTTTTCGAGCCAATGTCAACCCCTCGAGTGGGTTCATCTAAAAAAATAATCTTTGGATTGAGGAGACACCATTTAGCCAGTAGCGCTTTTTGCTGGTTTCCTCCACTTAAATGTCTTATTTCTAATTGTGAAGTGGGGGTTTTAATCTTAAACTGTTTCATCAAGTTTCCAACGACATTTTTTTCTTGCATATGATGAATTACTTTTCGATGAGATAATTTTCGAAGGGAACTCAGTGTCATATTTTCTCTGACAGAGCGGTAGGGGATCATACCAGAGAGTTTTCGATCTTCTGTCAGTAGCGCCAATCCTAATTGAATAGCATGCCTTGGAGACAGCGGAGTGAACTTTTGGTCCAAAAGGGTTATGTCACCATTGATGTGATAAGGAGCAGCTCCAAAAAGTGGTGTAACTAGCTCAGAGCGCCCAGAGCCCATAAGCCCAGCAATGCCTAAAATTTCTCCTTCTCTGACAAAGAAGGAGATATCTTTGAGAATTGTTTTTCCATTTCTATCTATACAGGTAAGGTTTTTGACTTCTAGCACTTTTTTTCCAAAAATATTTATCCTAGAAGAGTCCATTTCAGGAATTTGTCGCCCAACCATATCAGAAATAATTTGATCTAATTGAACTTCACGTGTTTCATAATAAGAAACAAGTTTACCATCACGTAGAATGTAGATTTTGTCAGAAATTTCAAAAACCTCTGATAATTTGTGAGAGATGTAGACACACAAAACGCCATCATTTTTTAGTTTGCGGAGAATTTGAAAAAGTTTTTGAATTTCTTTTTGAGTTAAAGCAGAGGTGGGTTCATCGAGAATCAAAATTTGAGATTTTAAGCTTAGGGCTTTTGCAATCTCAACCATTTGTTTTTGACCAATGCTGAGGCTCTTAACTTGAGTTTGCGGTGAAAAAGGAACTTGAAGTTCATCAAGAATATTTTGGGCGTTTTTAAACAGTTTATTCCAATTCAAGATTCCTTTTTGATGGGGTAGTCTTCCTAGAAAAATATTTTCAGCAACAGACAACTCGGGAATGAGATTTAATTCTTGGTGAATGATGGAGATTCCTTCTTTTTCAGAGTCTTGAGGAGAAGAAAAAACGACCTCTCTTCCCAAAATTTTGAGTGTTCCAGAAAAGCTTTTGTGGGGCCATACTCCACTGATAATTTTCATCAGAGTCGATTTTCCAGCTCCATTTTCTCCAACGAGAGCAAGAATTTCTCCTGAATGTGCTTCAAGAGTAATATCAGTTAAGACATTGACTGTTCCAAAGGATTTAGAGATGTTAGAAAGAGAAAGAAGTGGAGACTTCACAAAACTCTATTTTCCATAAATATCTTTTGCAGAATGAAAACCCGTGTCGATAATTTGCGTTTTAATATTATCCTTTGTGATCGGGTAAACAGGCGTATTTAAAACATTGACTTCTTTTTTACCATTAAAGATTGTTTTGTCATGGGCTGGTGTCTGCCCTTTTGCAAGCTGAACAGCCACTTTGGCTGCTCCCTCTGCTAGAGGCTTGATAGCCTTTAAAACTTCAAACTGTTGGTGACCTGCAACAATGTTACGAATAGCGGTCAAATCGGCATCAGCTCCAGCTACGAAGACTTTTCCTAACAAATTCTGTTCTTTGAGGGCCTGGACGGCACCGTGTGCCATACCACTATTGTTGGCTAAGATAGCAGAAATTTTGTTTTTATATTTTGTAAGAGCATTCTCTGCAGTTGCCATGGCCTCTGAAGGAGACCAGCTATTGTGACTTTGTTGAACAACAACTTTAATTTTGGAATGTTTTTTAAGAACATCTAGATTACCTCGTGTAATCTCTTGTGCTACGGAGTGCCCTGCTTGTCCCATTAAGATAATATAATTGCCTTCTCCTTTGGTAATCTTTACTGCTGCTTCTGCTTGGAGAACTCCTACCTGGTAAGAGTTTTGAGTAGCGTAAAAATCTAAATCTGCATTTTTAATAAGTCTGTCATAGGCAACAACTTTAACACCATCTTCGTGAGCTTGTTCTACAAAGGAAGCAGCTGTGTCACTATTTACGGGTTGAATGACAAGGGCTTGAATTCCTGTGGCCAAAAGATTTTCAACCTTAGCTGCCTGAATTTGTTCGTTATTATCACAAGCGGCAAAAATCACATCGGCCCCTAATGATTGAGCCATTTTTTCGAAAATAGCTTTGTCTTTTTGATATCGCTCTTCCTGCATTGTGCTTAAAATAAAACCAATTTTAATTTTTTTGGATGATGAATGAAGGAGGGGAGAAATGAGCGTTACACACATAAGCGTGAGCAATATTTTCTTTATCATACCTATTTTTCCTAATAGTCTTACTATAAGTCGTCAAGAAGAATCCAAAACTGCCCTTGATGATAAGGATGGTAGTGATCGGGATGTTATGTTAAATTCTTCTTGAATGTTCTTTTTTAAGAGAAAAAAAATTCCAGTTAATCGCAGACTGGGTGATAGTAAAGAGAGACGGGCTAAACTTTTCAAAATTTTAAAAACAAGTGGAGCAGCTGCAGGGGCTCTTCTTTGTTTTTTTGTTGTGCTTTTAGGGCTTTATTTTTCTTATCAACAACTTCTCAAATCCTCTTTTTTCGCTTTAAAGGAAATCAATACCTCGAAGCTGCTCAAAATCAATCATGAAGAGATTCTTGAATTAGCTGAAGTTGAACTAGGGGTTAGTATTTTATCTCTTAACCTTGGAGAGATTGAGAAAAAAATATTTCAAAATCCTTGGGTCAAAAAAGTACAACTTTTTAGAATGTTACCAAATAAAATTCGGATTGAAATATTGGAAAAAAATGTTTTAGCCATCATGAAGAAAGATGGTAAACTTTTTTATATAGAGCCCAATGGAGAGGTGATTAAAGAGGTAACTTCTCAAGAGGGCCTAGATTTCCCAATAATTACAAGTAGTTCTACGGGCCAAGAAGAAGCCATGTTCTTTGAACTAGCTCTTCTTCTTCTTAGCGATGTTAAACCGTATACTTTTTTTGATGTAAAAAAGGTTTCTGAAATTCACTTAAAGGCTGGAAAAGGGCTAGAAATCTACACTTTGCCATATGGAACCAAAATCAAAATTGGTTCTCAAGATTTAGATAAAAAATTAGATCGGCTTGAAAAAGTATTAGCTGATTTAACCAAAAAGCAAGTTCTGGCTCGGGAAATTGACCTTAACTTTTCCAAAAAAGTAGTTGTAAAAACCCTAAAAAAACCGTAATCTTAAGGTAGAATCAGTAAAGTCGGCGTTTTTGATGGAGCTGAATAGTGGATTTACGTGTTGTTGAAGTTGTAACGAGGTATCGTAAATGGCCAAAAAAGATGAGCTGATTGTTGGACTCGACATTGGTACCACCAAAATTTGTGCTATTGTAGGAGAGGCTACCGATTCAGGTATTAATATTGTTGGTGTTGGTACCAGCCCTTCTCACGGCCTTCGCAAAGGCGTTGTTATCAACATCGAAAGCACTGTTAATTCCATAAGAAAAGCAATTGAAGAAGCAGAGCTCACAGCGGGATGTGAGATATCCAATATCTATTGTGGCATTGCTGGTGGGCACATTAAGGGTTTTAACAGCCATGGTATTGTTGCTGTTAAAGATAAAGAAGTAAGACAAAGTGATGTTCAGCGAGTTATCGATGCAGCCAAAGCTGTTGCTATTCCTCTCGATAGAGAAGTCATTCATATCATTCCTCAGGAATATATTATTGATGATCAAGATGGCATTAAAGAACCACTTGGAATGAGTGGTGTTCGTCTTGAAGCAAAAGTTCATATTGTAACAGCTGCTGTTTCATCAGCTCAAAATATTATTAAGTGCGCTAATAAAACAGGGCTTAATGTTGTGGATATTGTTTTGCAGCAATTAGCCTCTAGTGAAGCGGTACTTTCTCCAGATGAAAAAGAATTGGGAGTGGCTATGGTTGATATTGGAGGGGGTACTACAGACATCGCTGTTTTTTCTGAGGGAAGCATTGTTCATACTGCAGTACTTTCTCTTGGGGGCAATCATCTTACCAATGACATTGCTGTTGGGCTTCGCACTCCTACAGCTGAAGCAGAAAAAATAAAGTGTAAATATGGGTGTGCTTTATCTTCACTTCTAGATAAAGATGAAACTATTGAAGTTCCAAGCGTTGGTGGAAGAAAGCCAAGAACAGTTTCACGAAAAGTTTTAACTGAAATTATTGAACCACGAGTTGAAGAAATGTTGGCATTGGTTCAGAGAGAAATTGTTAAAAGTGGTTATGAAGATCTTTTAGCATCAGGCATTGTAATGACAGGGGGCTCAACACTTCTTGAAGGTTTACCAGAACTGGCAGAATACATTTTTGATTTGCCTGTGAAAAGAGGTATTCCTCAGGGCATTGGTGGTTTAACAGATGTTGTGAATAGCCCTATTTATTCAACGGGAGTTGGCTTAGTTCTTTATGGTGCTAAACATCGTAAAAATGCTTTATTTAAAATTAGAGAGGATAATATTTACAGCAAAGTTCAATCAGTCATGAAAGGTTGGATGAAAGAAATATTTTAGTTCTACTTCGCATAAAGCTTCGTAGAATTGCTAGTTATGAGGGTTAGTTGTTTATTAGGAAATTCTTCGAAGCTCACGAAGTGAGCGTAGTAGAATTAAGGAGGCTAATTATGTTTGAATTAGAAGAATCTCCACATTCAGGCGCAAAAATAAGAGTTATAGGGGTAGGGGGTGGCGGTGGCAATGCTATCTCCACAATGATAACCAGTAAGTTAAAATGTGTTGATTTCGTTGTTGCTAATACAGATCACCAAGCACTCCTAGCTTCTCCTACAGAAAATCGACTGCAATTAGGTACTGAATTGACGAGAGGATTGGGGGCAGGAGCTGATCCAGAAGTGGGTCGAAATGCTGCTTTAGAAGATTACGCCAAAATTGTAAATGTGCTTCAAGGTTCTGATCTTGTTTTTATTACGGCAGGAATGGGTGGTGGTACTGGTACTGGTGGAGCCCCCGTTATTGCTGACGCTGCTAAAGAAGTTGGAGCCTTGACCGTTGGGGTTGTTACAAAACCATTCTTATTCGAAGGTAAAAAAAGAATGCGTCAAGCGGAGCAAGGAATTTTAGAGCTTCGAGAAAGTGTTGATACTCTTATTGTTATTCCAAACCAAAGGCTTCTTTCTATTGCTGGAGAAACAACATCCATGATTGATGCCTTTAGGAAGGCTGATGAGGTACTTCTTAAAGCTGTTCAAGGTATTTCTGATTTGATTAGTATTCGAGGTCTTATCAATCTTGATTTTGCAGATGTTCGAACCATTATGTCAAATAAAGGGCTTGCACTGATGGGCACAGGAATTGCTAGTGGTACTAACCGTGCTGTTGAAGCAGCCAATGCAGCTATTTCTTCCCCTCTTTTGGAAGATGTTTCTATAGAGGGTGCTATGGGTATTATTATTAATATCACTGGTGGGCCAAGTTTGACGTTGCACGAGGTGAATGCTGCTTCCTCTTTGATACAAGAGTCTGCTCATGAAGATGCCGATATTATTTTTGGTGCTGTGATTGATTCTGCCATTAAAGATGAAGTTCGCGTGACTGTTATTGCAACAGGTTTTGGGGGGATTCAGGCAAGTAAAATAGCCGAGGTTCCTCAAGCCAAGCCTAAACCTCTTGCACAGGAACCCAAAGTTCAACAGCCAATCATTCATGCGAAAGATATCATTAAGGAAGAGGATATTGATATTCCGCCTCTTGTTCGTCAGAAAAATGAGGATCTTACAGAACACGCTCGTCGAACTAATAAGGATTTAGGATTGGGAGATGACGAGTATGACATTCCTACATTTATACGAAAGCAAACTGAGCAAGACGTTACATAATTCCGTTTTTGTAAATACAACCTAACTTGTAAGAATGTGCATAATGGTTGGGTATTCTATCCACATGGTAGGGAGCCCAGGGAAAGAATTTTCCCCATCTTTCATTTCGATATTTATAAAGTTCTTCATTAAGATAATGAAATTTTCTACAAAACTGATTTCCAGGCACAAAGAATTGATAGTTTCTATCATTAAAATAATTTTGGTAAAGGTGCATAACTTTAATTCTTTCTACATTAATACCTCTTGTTAAATTATAAGCCTTCGATGAATAAGGTACATGATCTTGCATGCTATCAAAGCAAATAAAAAGAATATTGGTAAAATGTGTCGCTATTTTTTTTGTTAAAATATCCCAAGAGGCAGATCGCGCCTTTGGCCCATCAATTAAAAAAGCTACTTTAGAGTGGGCATATTGGGGCATCAATTTATCAATTAATTCTTGAGAACCCCCTACTTCTAAAGTTACAAAATCATAAGGTTTTAGCTTTTCGCTTGCTATTTTATATTCATCATTTTCAAAAAGAGAAAGACAAAACATTTTTGCAGAGTTCTGATTTTTCTTAAGGGCTGAAGCTGTAAAATAGGAACTCACAGCATTCATGGTGCCGCTTTCAATAAAAACTTCTGGTTTTGAAGAGCGAACCATACTGTAAAGTAAAAAGGCTTCTGAAAATATAATGCCACCTGGCGCATAGGAGGTGCGAGAAGCAACCTCTTTAAATTCACTCTCGTATTGTTCAAGTTTTGGAAATGAGAGGAAGGGGTCGTCGTTCTCCCGCATTCCCCACAAATCTTGAGATAATGTGTAATCCACAAGTTCTTTTTCATAGGCCTTTGTTATAATTTTGTTCCACTTGGATGGTCTTGGGTTATCGATATATTTTTGCATGAGTTTTTCTAATTGATGAGGTTCCAATTTTCCTCTGATAAGAGTAAGGATTCGATAAGTCATGCCGCTTAAAAAGAGAAGAGTTTTTGATTTGAGAGAAATAAAATATTTATTCATAAAATTTGTTTTTAAGTATTTGTGCTAAGCTTAATGAATCATGGTTTGTAACTTCTAAATCCCATTTTTCAAATTTAAAGTTCTTCGGAAAATAGGTTTTATCATAGTAGTTTTCAAGTATTTTTCCAATAAAATCTCTAAAATTCTTTTGATCAAGAAGGGTTTTAAGCTCTTGGAAAAATGCTCCCCCAAGTCTTTTTCGAATTTTTTCTATACTTAAAAGAAAAGTCATTTCAAGGGCTTCCACTTGAGAATAGGTTCTCACAATACGCTCAATACGGGCAGAAAGGGGTGCAGAAACAAGGATTTTTCTAGCGCTTTTTGCACACCGCATCCAGTATTCTGGCAGAAGAAGTGATCCAATTTTTCTGCTTTCTCCTTCAACAAAGACATGTTTTTCATTTTTGTATTTTAGAATTTCCTGAGAGAGAAGATTATCAAATTGCTTTTGATTTCTTTTTTCTGAAATTCCAATATGTCCAAAAGCAGAACCCCTGTGGCAAGCAAGTTTTTCTAAATCAATAACAGGAACTTCCATGTTTTTTAGATGTTGCAAAACCTCTGTCTTGCCACTGCCTGTCATGCCATAAAGAACAATAAGCTCGAAAGGGTAGGGGTTGTTTATTTTTTCAAGAACAAAGTTTCTATAGCTTTTATATCCGCCGTCTATAATAGAGACGGGAAGATCAAGAAGATCAAAAAAAGTGGCCATGGAGTAACTTCTAAGCCCCCCGCGCCAGCAATAAAATATAAGATCTTTTTCTTTTTTTTGTTCTAAAATGGTATTTAAGAAGCCTTCAATTTTAGGAGCTGCCATTTTCAAACCTAGTTTTCGAGCTTTATAAGGCCCCACCTGTTTGTAGACGATACCCACTTCATGGCGTTCTTGATTGTTAAGTAAAGGGACATTAAAAGCACCCGGGAGATGGTCTTCTTCGAATTCGGCAGGGGAGCGAACGTCGACTAATAAAGCATTTCTAGCTTCTAATGCTTGAGTTATATGAATCTTTTTTATCATTAAATAACCTTACACCCAGTACTAACTTTTAATTTGTGCCCATAATGCTTGTTTTCATTCTTTTACCACGCTACAATTTCTACCGTGGACAAGAAGCAAGTCAAGAAAGAGATTGAAAAGCTAACGAAAGCACTTAACTATCACAATTGGCGTTACTACGTAAAAGATGATCCTGAAATTTCAGATAGTGAATATGATGTACTTTTAAGAAAACTTCAAAAACTAGAAGAAGAGTTTCCAGATCTTAAGCTTCCCGATTCCCCTGTTGCCCGAGTTGGAGGTGAAGTTTTAGAAGATTTTGAAAAATACACACATTCTATTCCTATGCTTTCTTTATCAAACGCTTTAGATGAAGAAGAAGCCAAGGAATTTGATGAGAAAGTAAAAAGGTTTTTAGAAACTGACAAAGATATAGAGTATGTTGCTGAGGCAAAGATCGATGGTTTGGCGGTAGAGCTTATTTATGAAAAAGGCTTGCTGAAAGCTGGAGCTACACGCGGAGATGGAGTAGTAGGCGAGAATATTACAAGTAATGCAAAAACTATCAAATCCATTCCCTTAAGGCTTATGTCAGAAGAAATTCCTCATTTTATTGAAGTACGAGGAGAAGTTTTTATTTATTTAAAAGATTTTAATCGTTTAAACGATGAAAGAATTAAAAAAGAAGAACCTATCTTTGCTAATTCAAGAAATGCTGCAGCAGGGTCGGTGAGGCAGCTTGATAGTTCTATTACAGCGAAGAGACCACTGGCCATGTTTTGTTATGGCGTTGGAAAATTAGCGGGTGAGACTCTGAAGACTCACTGGAATTGTCTTGAGTATTTAAGAAAATTAGGTTTCAAAGTGAATCCTTATTCAAAGTTATGTAAGGACATTCATGAGGCCATTTCCTTTTATAAAAAATTGCTAGATCAGAGAGATTCTCTTGACTTTGAAATTGATGGAGTCGTCATAAAAGTAAACTCTCTTAAACTACAGGAAGAGTTGGGGGCAATATCTAAAAGCCCAAGGTGGGCTGTAGCCCTTAAATTTCCAGCACGCCAAGCGACGAGTCAAATTCTTGATATCAAAATTCAAGTGGGGCGTACTGGTGCTTTGACTCCTGTTGCACATTTAGAGCCTGTTAATATTGGGGGTGTTATTGTCAAAAGAGCCTCTCTTCACAATCAAGATGAAATTGATAAAAAAGATATTCGTATTGGGGATACTGTTTTCGTTGAAAGAGCGGGGGATGTCATTCCTTATGTTGTTAAAGTTGTTACTTCCAAAAGAGTGGGAAAAGAAAAAAAATTTCAGATTCCAGAAAAATGTCCTGTTTGTGGTTCTCATGCAGCAAAATCAGAAGATGAAGCAATATTGCGTTGTACAGGAGTTAATTGCCCAGCCCAGCTTAAAGAATCAATGGCTCATTTTGTAAGCCGACATGCAATGGATATAGAAGGATTTGGAGCTAAGCATGTAGATCAATTTATAGATGCAGGGTTGATTCATTCATTTTCAGATCTTTATAAATTAAAAAAAGAAAATATTTTAAAGTTAGAAAGATGGGCAGAAAAATCAGCCGTTAATCTTTTACAGGCTATAGAAAAAAGTAAAACTCAAACGCTTGATCGGTTTGTTTATGCATTGGGAATTAGACATGTTGGAGAACACATAGCTAAAGTATTAGTACAGCACTTTGGAACTTTGGAATCTCTCATGAAGGCATCTTATGAAGAGCTTTTAAACATTCATGAAATTGGTCCTCAAGTAGCAGCTTCCATCAGAGATTTCTTCTCAGAATCTAAAAATATTAAGGAAATTCAAAGACTTCTACAAGAGGGGTTTCATTTTAGAAAAATAAAAAAATCAAATAAACTCCATGGCGAAACTTATGTTTTAACCGGCGAGTTCCAGTCTCTAACGCGGGATGAAGCAACAAGGCGTCTTGTGGAAAAAGGGGCGCGAGTTTCAAGTTCAGTTTCCAAAAAAACAAACTATGTTGTAGTAGGGCAAGAACCTGGCTCTAAATATGACAAAGCAAAAAAGTTAGGAGTTGAAATTCTGAGTGAAGAAGAATTGTTGGAAAAAATAAAATGACAGCTTCAGCTTCTTGAATGGAGTTTTGATTTTCTAATAAGCCTTAAATCTTTAGCTCCACTTGCAGAAAGTTTTTTTTCACCTTGATAAGAATGAAGTGCTATTTTCCTTAAAACATTTTTTGACTTCTGTTTTAAATTTTTCTTACAATAATAATGATTTTTCATCGGCCTCTATTATTTAGAATAACAGAAATTCCAAAAATTGACAGCCACTTTCAGCGCCAACCATTGAATTTGGTTGGCGCTGAAAGTGGCTGTCAATTCTACTAAACTCTATCATATAATAATTACAAAATTTTTCACCTGCTTCTTTCTTAATCCCACAAAAATCTTTATTTATTCATAACTTATATATTTCCTGGGAGTGGCATAGTCTTTGCTATTTCTCCCATACGTGTTGTTGTAAAAGGGTTCTTGAAAACGTGTGGAGGTAAGTTTAAGTTGTGTGAAAGAAGACAGAAGGTGTTTCTAGGCTTAAGAGTTGGGTTTTTCATCCTCGCAATATTCTTAAATTTAAAAACCGCTTATGCGCAAACCTGTTACAAAGATTTTACACTTATTGATTCTATGAGATATGAAGATTTGGATTCTGATTACATTTTGAATAAAGATGATTCTGATATTGATGGAGATGGTCTTTTAAATCTCATTGATTTAGATCCATGTGATCCTCTTATTTCTGGATCTGATAGCGATCATGATGGTATTTTAGATCATCTTGATTTTAGAGTAGGTGGTCGTTTAATTCCTGGGGTGACCTCTCTTATGGCTGGCCTTCAAGAAGATTTGTGGGATCGGGGTATCTATATTAATAATCAAATTCTTCCATGGACAGAGGAGGAAGTCATTTGGATAGCAGAAGAATTATTTCAAAATTTAAACTCTTATAAAAGAGGGCATTTTGTTCTTCTTAAAGAAACATCGGATGGAACCCGTTTGGGTCGATATCGAAATTTTGAAAGAGCGGTTTTTATAAGTGCGCATACCAAGTTAAGAAAGAAATTTTGTTTTCAAGGAACATTAATCCATGAATTTTTTCATCTACTTGAGCGAGATATGGCATCTACCTATGCAGCATTTAATCAAGAAGTGGGTTGGAATATAGTAGAGAAGGAAGGGATGCCTACTTATAGTTATAATGGAGGAGAATTTTGGTCGGATAAAGATTTTCAAGAAAAAAGAGAAGAAATTCAAAGAAAACTTCAGAGTCCTAATTTTCCTTCTGAATATTCAAAGTTAGGGCCTAAAGAAATGTTTTCAGAAGTAGCAGCTGCAAGCTATCTTATTTTAAAGGGGATAGTTGGAGAGGGGCATGATACAAAAGTGTGTTACAAATATGATTTAAATACATTTAAAACAAGCCATGCCTATGAGTGGTTTGTAAAAAACGTTATACCTCAGCCGCAAATGCTTTTAAGTAGATAAATTGACTTCTTTTTGTGCTAATTATTCTTGACAGTAATATCCTTACAAGATACAGAAAATCTGATGATTCAGCTTAAAACTTATGCATTTTTAGATAGTTTGCAACCCCAATTGTCATCTCACATTGGAACAACATGTCGAGGTTTTCTTCCCGTTCCTCATGAGGCGTCCCTTTTTATAGAAATTGCACCAGGTATTGCCATTAACAGAGTTATGGATACGGCCCTTAAGGAAACCAAGGTGCGACCTGCCATGCTCATAGTTGAAAGAGCGTTTGGACTTTTGGAAGTGCATCATGCTGATCAAGGAGAAGTGATTCAAGCAGGCCGAGCTATTTTAAGAAGTTTAGAACAAAAAGAAGAAAATAGAGAAAAGCCAAGACTTGTGACTGATCAAGTTATTCGATCTATTGAGCCTGATCATGCCATTCTTCTCAATAAAATTAGATATGGATCTATGATTTTACCAGGGCAATCACTTTTTATTTTAGAAACAGAGCCAGCAGGTTATGCAGCCTTAGCAGCTAACGAGGCAGAAAAGGCTGCTAATATTACGCTCGTTGAAGTGCGTCCTTTTGGAGCCTTTGGGAGGCTTTATTTGAGTGGAAGTGAATCTGAAATTGATTCTGCACGGGACGCTGCAAAACAAGCACTTTTGAATTTAAGTGGAATAGAAGTAAAGAAATAACATTTAATTAAAATGGAGGAGGAGACTATGTCAGACGCATTGGGGTTATTAGAAACCAAGGGATTTGCAGCTATGGTTGAGGCAGCAGATGCTATGGTCAAAGCAGCTCGAGTTGAACTTATTGGCTATGAAAAAACTGGTGGTGGTTATGTGACTGCCGTTGTTCGAGGTGATGTAGCAGCTGTGAAAGCAGCCATGGAAGCAGGTGCCAGGGGTGCTGAAAAAGTTGGTGAAGTTGTTTCTGTTCATGTCATTCCACGACCCCATGCTAATGTTGATTTGGCGCTACCTTTAGGTAGAGGTCCAAGAACAACAACAGCGCGTAGTAGTGGAAAGCGTGTAACAGCAACAGTATAATATAGGAGAGAAAAATGCAGCTTGGGCGTGTGGAGGGCACAGTTGTAGCCTCTCGCAAAGACGATGGCCTTTCAGGAATGAAACTACACATCGTTCAGCAGACTGATCACTTTGGGAAACCAAAGGGTAGTTATGTTGTGGCGGTGGATTCTGTAGGTGCTGGAGTGGGTGAGCTTGTCCTTTTTGCTTCTGGCAGTTCTGCCCGTCAAACAGAATTAACTTTAAACAAACCAGTTGATGCGGTCATTATGGCTATTGTTGATGAAGTTGAACTGCGTGGTGAAACAACTTTTCTGAAAGAATAATTGTCATCCCTACGAAAGCAGGGATTCAGTATTTTTAATATGCAATTAACTGAACACCAAATTCAAAACATTGTTGATAAAGTAGTCTCTCGTATTAACACGGGTCATCCCAGCGAAAGCTGGGATCCAGTATCTAAAATGCCTGGATCCTCGGGATCCAAGTCCGGGATGACAAGAAAAAGAAAAGGAATTTTTACAACCGTCAGTGAAGCAGTGGCTGCAGCAGAGGTTGCTTACAATCGCTTTGCTACAATCACTTTAGAACAGAGAGGGCGTGTTATTGAAAATATTCGTAAACGTTGCCGTGAAAATGTTGAGACATTGGCAAAACTTGCTGTGGAAGAAACAGGAATGGGAAGAGTTGCCGATAAAGTCAAAAAAAATCTTCTTGTTATTAATCAAACTCCAGGAACTGAAATTTTAATTCCCTATGCCAGAACGGGTGATAATGGTTTAGTTTTAGAAGAGCGAGCCTCTTATGGCGTTATTGGTGCTATTACTCCTTGCACTAATCCAACTGAAACCATCATCAATAATGGCATTGGTATGATTGCAGGGGGAAACGCCGTTGTTTTTAACCCTCATCCTATGGCCAAAGATGTTTCTGCTCGTACTGTTGAAATTATTAATGAAGCTATTCTAGAAGCGGGTGGTCCTGAAAATCTTTTTACAGCTATTGAAGATCCAACCATTGAATCAGCTGCAGAGCTTATGAAGCAGAAAGCCATAAGACTCCTTGTTGTAACAGGGGGTGGCGGGGTAGTTAAGGCTGCTATGGCCAGTGGTAAAAAAACAATTGCTGCAGGGCCTGGAAATCCTCCCGTTCTTGTTGATGAAACGGCTGATATTGAAAAAGCAGGGCGCTACATTGTGAAGGGGGGAAGTCTTGATAACAATATTGTTTGTGTTTCAGAAAAAGAAACAATTGTTGTTGATGAAGTAGCTGACAAACTGATTCAAGAGATGACGAAAAATAATTCTTTTTTAGCATCTTCTTCTCAGTTAAGACAATTGGAAGCTCAAGTTTTAGAAAACGGAAAACCCAATAAAAAATATATTGGTAAGAATGCTAATGTTATTTTGAAGGAAATCGGTGTACAAGCTTCTGATGAAGTTAGACTTATTATTTGTGAGGTTGATAAGAATCATCCTTTTGTTCAAGAAGAGCTTATGATGCCAGTGATGCCCGTTGTTCGAGTGAAAAACTTTGAAGAAGGGTTGCTTCTTTCAAAAGAGGCTGAGCATGGTTATAGGCACACAGCTGTTATTCATTCTAAAAATATTGATCATCTTCATCAAATGGCATGTCTTATGAATACCTCTATTTTTGTAAAAAATGCTCCCTCTTATTCAGGGTTGGGTTTAGGAGGAGAGGGTTATACTTCCTTTACAATTGCATCCCCTACGGGTGAGGGAATGACTAATGCCATTGATTTTACAAGGAAGCGTCGTTGTACCTTGAAAGGGCATTTCAGGATTGTATAAAAGGTTGTTGCGATGAGCGATTTTCATTATTAAAAAAATGTTAAAAAAAAATGTAAGTGAATTTCAAGCCCTAGGTCTTATTGAGCTAGATAGTATTGCTCTTGGACTTATTGTCAGTGATGTTATGGTCAAAAAGGCACCTATTGAACTTCTTCTTTCAGAACCTATCTCTTCTGGAAAATATTTAGTGATGGTTGCTGGAGAAGTAGCCCCAGTTGAAGAAGCGCTTCAAGTAGGAAGAGAAGCTTCCGAAACTCATCTGGTGGATGATTTTTTAATTCCCCAACTACACTTCCAGGTAGGTCTTACGCTTAATGGTAGAAATGGCAAAGGACAAAAAGTTGAAGCCTTGGGTATTGTTGAAACAAAAACAGTTGCTTCTGCTATTTTAGCTTCTGATGCAGCTCTTAAAACAGCTGATGTTCATCTTGTGGAGTTAAGGTTGGGACAAGGGATTGGAGGCAAAGGCTACTTTGTATTTAGTGGTGTGCTGACAGATGTTCAGGCAGCCCATCAAGGTGCTTTAAGTGTTATTCAAGATAGAGGAACGTTATTGAGAAGTGAAGTTGTAACTTCCGTTCATCAAGACGTAAAAGATTTATGTATTTAGGCAAAGTTTTAGGAACAGTTGTAGCAACAAGAAAGGTAAAGGG
Source organism: uncultured bacterium (assembly GCA_964373325.1). Classification (GTDB taxonomy): domain Bacteria; phylum Bdellovibrionota; class JACOXK01; order JACOXK01; family JACOXK01; genus CAYJUJ01. Next base: position 67 of record CAYJUJ010000002.1, on the reverse strand, counting down.
TCTTACAGGGGTAAGATTTTATTTACTCCAACCTCATGATGAAGAAGGGCAAAATCTGGGGGATCCC
>CAYJUJ010000001.1:25291-26075 GCA_964373325.1 uncultured bacterium | reverse complement strand
CGCCCCCGTGGCCATCCCGACGCAGGACATGGTTTAGGGCAATGATGATATGACCCGTGATAAAGATTTTGCTAAAGGTCAAGGGAAAGTATATTCATCTGCAGATGAAGCTCTTTATCTGTATTCTATTGGTCAGGTGGATGCTCAAGCTAAAGTTAAAGTACGTCTTAATGGTAAATTGGTTGAAACAACTGTAGGCAGGCTTCTTTTAAGGGATATTATGCCAACAGAAATCCCATTTAAGATTTATAATAAAGTGATGGATAAAAAGGCTTTAGCTAATCTTGTAGATCTTTGCTATCGCCTCTGTGGAAATAAGATAACAGTTATTCTTTCTGATAAATTAAGAACTTTAGGGTACGGTTTTGCAACTAAAGCTGGCATGTCTATTTCTATTAACAATATTCAGATTCCTCAGAAGAAAAAAGAATTTATTACTTCAGCAGAAAATGAGGTTCGAGATATTCAAAAGCAATATGAGGAAGGTCTTATTACAGATGGTGAGCGTTATAATAAAGTTGTTGATATTTGGGCTCATACGACTGAAGCGGTGGCAGATGAGATGATGCAAAAACTAGGGACAGAAGTTGTTGAAGATGTAGAAGGCAACAAAAAAGAAACAACGAGTTTTAATCCTATTTTTATGATGGCTGATAGTGGAGCTAGAGGAAGTGCTGCTCAAATTAGACAGTTGGCAGGAATGAGGGGCCTTATGACAAAGCCATCTGGGGAAATCATTGAAACTCCTATTGTGGCAAATTTCCGTGAAGGGTTGTCAGTGTTA
>CAYJUJ010000001.1:0-25281 GCA_964373325.1 uncultured bacterium | reverse complement strand
AGAAGGCTTATCAGTGTTGCAGTACTTTATTGCAACTCACGGTGCTAGAAAAGGATTAGCAGATACAGCTTTGAAAACTGCTAACTCTGGATATCTCACACGTCGTTTGGTTGATGTTGTTCAAGATGTCCTGATTACAGAATTAGACTGTGGCACATTAGAAGGTATTGAGGCTAGTTCCTTGATCGAAGGTGGAGAAATTGTTCAACCTTTAGAGGAGCGTATTTTAGGGCGCCTTGCTCAAGAAGATGTACTTGATCCTTTTACTGGTAAAACACTCGTCGCTATTAATGAGGAAATTGACGAAGAAAAAGTTCAGAAAATTTTAGATGCTGGTGTTGAAAAGGTCAAAGTTCGTTCTCCTCTCACTTGTCAATTACCTTGGGGCATTTGTGCTCATTGTTATGGTCGAGATTTATCACGAGGTACCCTTATCAACATTGGGGAGGCTGCTGGTATTATTGCAGCTCAGTCCATCGGTGAGCCAGGTACTCAGCTTACAATGAGAACATTTCATATCGGAGGTACTGCCAGCAGACGAGCCGAACAAAGCCGAACAGAAAATAGATATAAAGGAAAGGTAAAATTTAATAATTTAAAAACTGTTAAAAATAGAGAAGGTACAGCGACAGTTATGAATCGCAGTGCAGAAATTAGCATTCTTGATAATGAAGGGCGTGAAAAAGAAAAGTATCCTGTCATTTATGGTGCTAAGCTTCTTGTCCAAGATGGCGATAGCGTTAATGAGAAAACCTTACTAGCTGAGTGGGATCCTTATACGAACCCCATTGTGACAGAAGTAGGCGGAGTTGTGAAATACGGAGATTTAATCGAGGGTGTTACTATGAAAGAACAACTTGATGAAGTCACCGGTCTTTCTCACAAAGTTACCATTTCTACTAAAGACACAGAAAGTAGACCGCGAGTGTCCATTAAAGACAAAAATGGTGAAACCTTAAAACTTCCTGATGGTCGAGGATGGGCAAGATATCTTTTACCTGAGGGTGCCAATATTATGGTAAACGAGGGAGATTTGGTCGCACCAGGTGATGTTTTAGCAAAAATTCCGCGGGAAACAACAAAAACAAAAGATATTACAGGGGGGTTACCACGGGTTGCTGAACTTTTTGAAGGCAGACGTCCTAAAGACTGTGCAGTGGTAACTGAAATTGATGGAATTGTTTCTTTTGGAAAAGATACCAAAGGAAAGAGAAAAGTTATTATTACTCCAGAAGTCGGAGAGCCTAAGGAATATCTTATTCCTAAAGGTAGGCACATAGGAATTCTCGAGGGAGATTTTGTGAGAGCAGGCGAGCCACTGATGGATGGAGCTGCCAACCCTCATGATATTTTGCGAGTTTTAGGTGAAAAAGCTTTGGGGCGATATCTTGTAGATGAAGTTCAAGAAGTTTACCGTCTCCAAGGAGTTCCTATTCATGATAAACATATTGAAGTTATAGTGCGGCAGATGCTGCGCAGAATTAAGGTTACGGAAGTTGGTGATACTCATTTCCTTGTTGGGCAGCAGGTTGAAAAACATCTTTTTGAAGAAGAGAACCAACGTGTGAAAAAACAAAAAGGAAAACCTGCAGTGGCGGAGTCGTTACTTCTTGGTATTACAAAAGCCTCCCTCACAACAGATAGTTTTGTTTCAGCTGCCTCTTTCCAAGAGACAACGAAAGTATTAACAGAGGCAAGCCTCGAAGGTCGAGTGGATGGGCTTAGAGGTCTCAAAGAAAACGTTATTATGGGACGCCTCATTCCAGCAGGAACAGGGCTTCGAAAATATATGAAGTTAGAGGTAGAGGCTGATATGCCAGAAGAACCTACAGAAGATATTATTACAATACCCACAGATGTGAAAAAAGTTTCACTGGGGGCACAAATCACATCTGTAAAATGACGGCCGACCAGCCGTCATCCAGAGTCCTTCGAAGTGAAACGCAGAAGGACGTGGGATCCTGTTGACGGTTTTAAACCTCTTTGCTAGAGAAGGGAAATGCCAACAGTAAATCAATTAGTAAGATTTGGAAGAACACTTCAAAAGGTGAAAACAAAATCGCCCGCTCTCGAAGGTGCTCCTCAAAAGAGAGGTGTGTGTTTAAGGGTTTATACAACGACTCCTAAAAAACCTAACTCGGCGCTCCGAAAAGTAGCACGGATTAGACTTACTAATGGTTATGAAGTGACAGCTTACATCCCAGGAGTAGGGCATAATTTACAAGAGCACTCTGTTGTGCTGATCCGTGGAGGTCGAGTGAAAGACTTACCAGGTGTGCGTTATCATATTATTCGAGGCACATTGGATAGCTTGGGTGTAGAGGGAAGAAAGCAAGGGCGTTCTAAATACGGAGCTAAAAAGTCTTAGGGCTAGGAAAATATATGCCGCGTCGAAAAAGAGAAATTGCAAAAAGACAAATTAAACCAGATTCTCTCTATAATGATGTTTTGGTAGGAAAGTTTGTTAATATTATTATGAAAGAAGGTAAAAAAAGTATCGCTGAAAAGATTTTTTATGATTCTTGTAATCTTGTAAAAGAGAAAGAAAAAACAGAGCCCTTAGAGATTTTTAAGAAGGCTTTGAAAAATGTGAAGCCTCTTATTGAAGTTAAAGCCCGCCGAGTTGGAGGATCTAACTATCAAGTTCCTGTCGAAGTTCCCACACAAAGAGGATATTCTTTAGCCATGCGTTGGTTGTTAGAATCAGCAAGAAAACGCTCTGAGCATTCCATGGAAGAAAAGTTGGCAAGTGAAATCATGGAAGCATCGCGCAATGCTGGTGCCTCAGTTAAAAAAAGAGAGGAAGTCCATAAAATGGCAGAGGCCAACAAAGCTTTTGCCCATTACCGTTGGTGATTCCTACCATGAGTGACCTTAAGACGCTTCGAAATATTGGGATCATAGCGCATATTGATGCGGGTAAGACAACCACGACGGAGCGTATTCTTTATTATACCGGAAAAGCATACAAGATGGGTGAAGTTCATGAAGGAACTGCAACCATGGACTGGATGCCACAAGAACAAGAGCGAGGAATTACAATTACAGCTGCTGCAACAACTTGTTTTTGGAATAAACATCGCATCAATATTATAGATACTCCAGGTCATATTGATTTTACAATTGAAGTGCAGCGCTCTCTTCGAGTTTTGGATGGAGCTGTTACTGTTTTCTGTAGTGTTGGAGGGGTCGAACCTCAATCTGAAACAGTGTGGCGTCAGGCGGATCGCTCCAAAGTTCCTCGGATTGCATTTTTTAATAAAATGGATCGTGTGGGTGCTGATTACTTTAATGGAATTAAGGAGATGACAGAAAAACTAGGCGCTCATCCAGTTCCTATACAAATTCCTGTAGGCATTGAAGATAGTTTTAAGGGTGTTATTGATCTTATTAAAATGAAAGCTTTTATTTGGGATGAAGAATCTTTGGGTGCTAAATTTTTTGAACGAGAGATTCCAGATGATCTCAAAGAATCAGCTCTTCAATATCGAAAAAATCTACTTGAAAAAGTAGCTGAGTTTGATGAAGCACTTCTTGAAAAATATCTTGAAGATAAACCAATTACCGAAGCAGAACTGATTGCAGCTATTAGAAAAGGAACTGTTGGGATGCATATCACACCTGTTTTGTGTGGTTCAGCATTTAAAAATAAAGGAGTTCAACTTCTTTTAGATGCAGTTGTTGATTATTTACCATCTCCGCTTGATGTTCCCTCGATAACAGGCGTCTCGGTGAAGAATTCAGAAGAAATTTTAGAAAGACATCCGTCAGAAAAAGAACCTTTTTCAGCGCTGGCTTTTAAAATTGCAACAGATCCTTATGTAGGGCAGCTGACTTATTTTAGGGTTTATTCTGGAGTTCTCAATGCTGGCTCAGCTGTTTATAATTCATCAAAAGATAAGAGCGAAAGAATTGGACGACTTCTTCGCATGCATGCAAACCAAAGAGAAGAAATTAAAGAAGTGCGCACAGGTGACATTGCTGCAGCTGTAGGGCTCAAATATAGCACTACTGGTGATACTCTTTGCGATGACAAATCCCCCATTGTTTTAGAAAAGATTATCTTTCCAGACCCCGTTATTTCTATTGCCATTGAACCAAAAACAAAAGCAGATCAAGAAAAGCTAGGTGTTTCTTTACAGAAATTGGCTCAAGAGGATCCTTCTTTTAGAGTTAAAACAGATGAAGAAACCTTACAAACAATTATTTCTGGAATGGGAGAACTTCATTTGGAAATTATTGTCGATCGACTTTTTAGAGAGTTTAAAGTTCTTGCCAATGTAGGAAAACCCCAGGTTGCTTATCGAGAAACGATTACCAAAGAAGCCGAAGCTCAAGGTAAATATATTCGCCAAACGGGTGGGCGGGGTCAGTATGGAGATGTTTGGCTCACAGTAACACCTCAAGAGGCTGGCCGTGGGTATGAGTTTATTGATGCTATTAAGGGAGGAGTTATTCCGAAACAATATATGTCTTCTATTAACAAGGGAATTGTGGAAGCCATGGAAAGTGGAATTCTAGGGGGATATCCTGTTGTTGATCTGAAAGTGACCGTTTTTGATGGTTCTTACCATGATGTTGATTCAAGTGAGATTGCTTTTAAAATAGCAGCATCCAAGGGTTTTAAAGAGGCGTGTTCTAAAGCCAGTATGGTTTTACTAGAACCCATTATGAAGTTAGATATTAATGTACCTGAAGAATATATGGGCGAAGTTATTCGCGACGTTAATGCAAGGCGAGGGATTATTAAAAGTATGGATCAAAAAGGGCATTTGCGGGTTGTTACAGCAGAGGTTCCATTGGGTGCCATGTTTGGTTATGCAACAGATTTAAGATCTGCAACTCAAGGAAGAGGTAACTATTTTATGGAATTTTCTCATTATGGAAAGGTACCACAAAACGTTCAAGAAAATATCCTTGCATCGAAGGCATAAGTATCTTATAAGAGTAATTTAAAGCTATTTAAGGAGGAAATATGGCAAAGGAAAAATTTCAGAGAACAAAACCTCACATGAATGTGGGAACAATTGGTCACGTTGATCATGGTAAAACAACACTGACTACAACAATAACAAAGGTGTTGTCTGAAAAAGGATTGGCGCAGTATGTTCCTTTTGATCAAATCGATAAAGCGCCAGAAGAAAAAGAAAGAGGGATTACCATTGCAACAGCACACGTGGAGTATGAGTCTGATAAAAGACATTATGCACACGTCGATTGCCCAGGTCATGCTGATTATGTCAAAAACATGATTACAGGTGCGGCTCAAATGGATGGTGCTATTCTTGTTGTTTCAGCTTCTGATGGTCCAATGCCTCAAACAAGAGAGCACATTCTATTGGCACGCCAAGTAGGTGTTCCTTACATTGTCGTATTTCTTAATAAAGTAGATATGGTTGATGATAAAGAATTATTAGATTTAGTTGAGCTAGAAGTAAGAGAGCTTTTGACTCAATATGAATTTCCAGGAGACAAAATTCCTATCATTAAAGGAAGTGCTTTAAAAGCATTGGAAGGTGATAAAGGAGAGTTGGGAGTGCCTTCCATTCTAAAATTAATAGAAGCTCTTGATACTTATATTCCAGAACCTAAAAGGGATAAAGAAAAACCATTTCTCATGCCAGTAGAAGACGTATTTAGTATTAGCGGTCGTGGTACTGTTGCTACAGGTCGTGTGGATAGAGGAATTATTAAAGTAGGCGAAGAAATTGAAGTTGTTGGAATTAAAGATACACAGAAAACAGTTGTAACTGGAGTTGAAATGTTTAGAAAACTTTTGGATCAAGGAGAAGCCGGAGATAACTTGGGGCTTTTACTGCGAGGTCTTAAAAGAGAAGATGTTGTAAGAGGGCAGGTGCTTGCAAAACCTGGAAGTATTACACCTCATACAAAATTTAAAGCGGAGGTTTACATTTTAACTAAAGAAGAAGGGGGAAGACACACCCCTTTCTTTAATGGTTATCGTCCTCAGTTTTATTTTAGAACAACAGACGTTACAGGCAGTGTCGTGTTGCCAAAGAATGTAGAAATGGTCATGCCAGGGGACAATGTTTCTATAGAAGCAGAGCTCATTACACCTATTGCTATGGAAAAAGAATTGCGTTTTGCTATTCGGGAAGGTGGCAGAACAGTTGGCGCTGGTGTTGTAAGCGAAATTGTTCAATAAAGGAATCTTATGGAAGGAACGCAAAAGATAAGGATAAGACTTAAAGCTTTTGATCATAAGCTCTTGGATAAATCTGTTGAAGAAATTGTAGATACGATTAAAAGAACAGGAGCTCAAATTGCGGGTCCTATTCCTTTGCCAACTCAGATTAACAAATATTGTGTTTTGCGCTCCCCTCATATTGATAAAAAGTCGAGAGAGCAGTTTGAGATTCGTTCTCATAAAAGGCTTATCGATATTATTGAACCAACACAAGCAACTGTTGATGCACTTATGAAGTTAGATTTGTCGGCAGGTGTTCATGTGGAGATTAAATCATCATGAGGTTGATTATTGCTTTAGCTTGTGATGCGTGCAAGCGTCGAAATTACAGTACTCAGAAAAATAAAAACAACACGACCGATCGTCTGAAGCTCAAAAAGTTTTGTAGGTGGTGTCGTTCCCATACTGTGCATACCGAGGTTAAGTAGTTATGTCAGAAGATAAGAAGGAACAAACATCACACTCAAGCCAAAGTTTACCCTATCCAGGGGGGCTCCTTGCTTTTAAACTAGGTATGACTCGTCTTTTTTCGGAAAAGGGATCTACGACAGTCACTATTTTACAATCACCACCTCATTTTGTAACAGATATTAAAACTCCAGAAAAAAATGGTTATGGAGCCCTTCAATTGGGGATAGTAGAGAAGAAAACAAAACATTTAAATAAATCGGAAGTCGAGTTTTTTAAGAAACTCAATTTAAAGCCCCTTGCCTACTTAAGAGAGTTTCGCTTGTCAGACACATCTGCCTTCAAAGTGGGTGCTCAAACAAGTGTGAACGTTTTTAGAGTTGGTGAAAAAGTAGATGTAACAGCTATTTCAAAGGGGAAAGGTTTTCAAGGGGTCATTAAGCGTCATCATTTTCAAGGGGGCCCAGCAACAAGGGGTTCGCGTTTTCATAGAACAACAGGTTCTATTGGGATGAGAGCAAAGCCTGGCAAGGTTTATAAGGGAAGAAAAATGCCAGGTCATATGGGAAATGAACAGGTGACAGTAGAGAATTTGGAAATTATGGATGTTGATTTGGATAAAAATCTTATAGTCGTTAAAGGAGCGGTTCCTGGACCTACAGCCGGGCTTGTTCAAGTGAGAAAAGTAGTATGACACAAGTTAAAAAAATTTCATGGCCTTCAAAGATTTTTGATATTAAAAAGCCAGAATTTCTAATTCATCAGGCTGTGGTGACAGAGCTTGCTAATCGCAGATCTGCTCATGCTTTTTTTAAGAATAGAGCTCTTGTTTCTGGAGGGGGTATCAAACCTTGGAAGCAAAAAGGGACAGGTCGAGCTCGTCAGGGCTCTATTCGCGCACCTCACTGGGTTGGGGGTGGAGCTCCTTTTGGAGCACATCATAGAGAGTATTCATTGAAGTTAAATAAGAAAGTGAGAAGAAAAGCATTGGCAGCAGCGTTAGGGTTTTTACATAAGGAAGAAAAGATTTTTGTTTTTGATTCATTGGATGTGGAACCTAAAACTAAAAAAGCAGTAGAGTTTTTTAAGAAAATAGGTATAGAGAAAGGACTTGTTATTGATGAAGGGAACAAAAATTTGAGATTAGCAGTGAGAAATCTTCCCTATTTCTGTGTTTCAGCTGTAGGGCAAGTTTCTGTTTGGGAGCTTTTAAAGTATGAAAACCTGGTTACAACAGAGAAGTCGTGGGAAGAACTCATGAAAAGGATTGAAGGAAAAGTAAAAAATGAAGCAAGTTCTTAAAAGACCGCTTATTTCTGAAAAGAATACAACGTTAGGTGCGTATCACCAGTATGCTTTTGAAGTTGATAAATCAGCAAACAAGTTTGAAATAGCAGAAGCGGTTGCAAAAAGGTTTGCTGTAGAGGTTGTACGTGTGAGAACTCTCGTTCAAAGAGGTAAGCTTAAAAGGCTTGGAAAGAATGTAGGAAAAAAACCTAATTTTAAAAAGGCTTTGGTTACTTTAAAAGAAGGACAAAAGATAGATTTGTTTGAGGGGGTTTAAGAAAGAATTATGGGACTTAGAAATTATAAACCAAGATCAGCTGCAAGGCGCCACTATTCAGTCCATGATTTTGCAGAGCTGACAACACAAAAACCTCAAAAGTCATTGTTAGAACCTTTGCCAAGTACGGGTGGTAGGAATAACAGAGGAAGAATTACTTCCAGGTTCCGTGGCGGTGGTGTTAAAAGAATGTACCGAGTTATTGATTTTAAAAGAGGTAAAGACAATATTCCAGCCAAAGTAGTGAGTATTGAATATGATCCTAATAGAACAGCCTTCTTAGCACTTCTTAATTATGCAGATGGAGAAAAGCGTTATATTTTAGCACCTCATCTTATTAAAAAAGATGAAGAGGTTTTGTCTGGGGAAGCTGTTGATATTAAGGTTGGAAACTCCCTACCCTTGAAGAATACCCCTATGGGTACTTTTGTTCATAATATTGAAATGAGACCAGGAAAGGGTGGACAACTTGTTCGATCAGCAGGAGGATATGCCCAACTTCTTGCTTGTGAGGGTGGCTATGTTAGTTTAAAACTGCCCTCTGGAGAAGTGAGAAAAGTTTTAGAAAATTGTCGGGCAACTATTGGAATTGTGAGTAAAGTAGATCATGAAAATATACGTTGGGGAAAGGCTGGACGAATACGTTATTTAGGTCGAAGACCTCATAATCGTGGTACTTCTATGAACCCCTGTGATCATCCTCATGGTGGTGGAGAAGGTAAAACCTCAGGAGGGGGGCATCCAGTCAGTCCATGGGGACAACCGACAAAAGGTTATAAAACAAGAAATAATAGACGCACAGATAAATTCATCGTTCGAAGAAGAAAGGTATAAATTGATGGCACGATCCATTAAAAAAGGTCCTTTTGTAGATGAGCATTTAATGAAAGCTGTGAAAAATGCTCAAGACAGCAGTGATAAACAGGTTATTAAGACATGGTCTCGCCGCTCTCAGGTTGTTCCAGAGATGATAGGCTTGACCCTTGCTGTTCATAATGGTCGAAAGTTTGTTCCTGTTTATATTACGGAAAATTTAGTGGGACATCGATTAGGAGAATTTGCTCCCACTCGTAATTTTAAAACCCATACAGTGGGTGGAAAGAAAGAGGAAGAGGCCGCAGCCAAGTAAATCATTATGGAAGTTAAAGCATCTTTAAATTTTTTGAGAATGGCACCTAGAAAAGTGCGGAAAGTGGCTGATCTCATTAGAGGGAGTGAAGTAGAAAAGGCTCTGCATATTTTACGTGTAACTCCAAAGGCAGCTTCTAAACCTTTAAAAAAACTTTTGGAATCAGCAGTGGCTAATGCACACCATAAAGGGAGTATTGATGTGGATACTCTTCGAGTGAAAAAGATAACTGTTGATCAAGGTGAAACTCTTAAAAGATGGTTACCTCGTGCTCAAGGGCGTGCCACTCCTATTAGGAAGAAAACAAGTCATATTTCTGTTGTTTTGGAGGAAACCTGATGGGACAAAAAGTAAATCCAATTAGTTTTAGAATTGGCATACTTCGAGGGTGGAATTCACAATGGTATGCAGAAAAAGATTACAGTCGTTTTCTTCATGAGGATCTTGAATTAAGAAAAGAGTTAAAAAAGAAATTATATCATGCAGGAGTTTCTAAAATATTGATTAGTAGGCTTGCCAGTAAAATCAATGTGGATATTCATACAGCGCGTCCTGGAATTATTATTGGAAAGAAGGGCGCGGGCATTGAAGGTCTTAAGGAAGAATTTAGAAGAAAGTTAGGCAAAGAAGTGAATTTGAATATTATAGAAGTGAAAAAAGCTGAGATGGATGCTCATCTAGTACCAGAAAAAGTAGCTTTACAACTAGAAAAAAGAAATGCTTTTAGACGAGCCATGAAAAGAGCTATTGCTTCTGCTAGGCGCTATGGAGCTCGCGGAATTAAAATTATGTGTGCAGGGCGTTTGGCGGGTGCTGAAATAGCACGTACTGAACATTATGCAGAAGGGAGTATTCCTCTTCACGCCTTGCGAGTCGATATTGATTATGGGTTTGCCGAAGCCTTAACTACGTATGGCATTATTGGTGTTAAAGTTTGGATTAATCGAGGTGAAGTTCTCCCCGAGAAGAAAAAAGTATCTCAATTAAGAATTGAGTAGAAATTGATGTTAAGTCCCAAAAAAGTAAAACATAGAAAACTGCAGAAAGGAAGACGAAGGGGGCTTTCTTATTCTGGAAATCAGCTTAATTTTGGGGATTATGGTTTGAAATCTTTAGAATGTGGGTGGGTCTCTGCACAACAGATTGAAGCGGCACGAGTTGCTATGACGAGATATTTTAAGAAGGGTGGTAAAATTTGGATTCGAGTTTTTCCTGATAAATCCATTACAAAAAAGCCAGCTGAAGTGCGGATGGGAAAAGGAAAAGGTAACCCCGAAGGATGGGTGGCAGTTGTAAAACCGGGCCGTATTATGTATGAAATAGAGGGTTTAGATCGGGCCTTAGCTATGGAAGCTTTAACATTAGCGGGGCATAAGCTTTCTGTAAAAACAAAAATACTTGCAAGAGAGGGGCTACGAAAGTGAAAGTCCGCGCCTCCGAACTTAAAAATTTAGATTCAGCAGAGCTGCAAAGAAAAGAAAAAGATATGGGAGATGAACTCATGAATTTACGTTTTCAACAACACTTGGGACAACTGAGCAGTCCTATCAGGCTTAGGCTTGTTCGCAGAAGCCTTGCAAGAGTGAAAACCCTATTGAAAGAAAGAGAAAAGGAAAGTTCGAAAAAATGAAGTTAGAACAAAAACATTTAACAGCAACAGTTGTGAGTGATAAACCACAGAAGACGATCATTGTTAAAGTCAAAAGGCTTACAAAACATCCTGTTTATGGAAAGTATATCCGACAATTTAGTAAACTCGCTGTTCACGATCCTCAAGATGAAGCTCAAGTTGGGGATGTTGTGACTATCGTAAAATCAAGACCACTTTCAAAAACGAAAAGGTGGCTTTTGAAAAAAGTAGTGAGCCGAATTGAGGTTCAAACATGATACAGCTGAGAACCATTCTTAATGTAGCAGATAACTCAGGTGCTAAAAAAGTTTCGGTTATAAAACCCCTGGGAGGGCATCATAGACGGTATGCAACTCTGGGTGATGTTATTGTTGTTAATATTAAAGAAGCCACTCCTCGGACAAAGGTAAAAAAAGGTCAAGTGGTTAAAGCGGTGGTTGTGAGAACAAGAAAAGAAGTGAGTCGAGAGGATGGAAGTTATGTTCGCTTTGATGATAATTCGGCGGTGCTTATTGATGCCCAAGGTGAGCCTATTGGAACACGCATTTTTGGACCTATTGCAAGAGAGCTTCGAGCGAAAAAGTTTATGAAGATTATTTCGCTGGCTCCTGAGGTTGTGTAAGGCATGCTTCACATGAGAGTGGTAAAAAATGATTTGGTGCAAATTATTGCGGGCAAGGAAAAAGGCAAGACTGGGAAACTTCTTAAAGTAGATCCAGAAAGAAACCTAGCAAAGGTTGAAAAATTAAATCTAGTGAAGCGGCATGTAAAGCCAACCCAGAAAAATCCTCAAGGAGGAACTGTAGAAAAAGAAGCGTGGTTGCAACTTTCTAATATTTTACCGGTATGTCCAAAATGTAACCGAGGGGTTCGTGTCAAAAAACAAATGGTTAAAGAAAATAAGGTAAGAGTTTGTGCTCAATGTGGTGAGGTTTTAGGTAAAAAATGATGTTACAAGAAAAATATAAAAAACAACTTGTGCCTCTGCTTCAGAAAACCCTTAATATTAAAAATGTTATGGCTGTGCCGCGCTTACATAAGATCGTGATTAATTGTGGCACATCTGAAGGTCTTACTGATAGTAAAGTTATGGATAGGATGGCAAAGGAGTTAGGAGATATTACAGGACAAAAATCTGTTTTGAAACGTGCTAAAAAGGCTATTGCTAATTTTAAATTAAAACAGGGAGATCCTGTAGCTTGTACAGTGACTCTTCGACGTCACAGAATGTATGAGTTTTTAAATAGATTGGTTAATGTAGCGCTACCTCGAGTTAGAGATTTTAGAGGGATCAGTACGGGAGGTTTTGATGGTCATGGTAATTTTTCGTTAGGCATTAAAGAGCAAATTATTTTTCCAGAGATCAGTGTTGAAAGTGTGGATAAAATAAGAGGTTTTACGATAACAATAGTTACAACAGCTAAAACAGATAAAGAGGCACGTGCTTTATTAGAAGCATTGGGAATGCCTTTTAGAAAGGAGACCCCGCGTGGCGCGCCTAGCACTCATTGAAAAGTCTAAAAAGAAGCCTAAGTTTAAAGTGAGATCTCGAAATAGATGTCCTTTATGTGGTCGTCCTCGTGCTTATATGCGAAAGTTTGATATGTGCCGTCTTTGTTTTAGAAAGTTAGCTTCTAGGGGAGATATTCCTGGAGTTACTAAATCAAGCTGGTAGGAGTCGGATCATATTATGACAGATACAATTGCAGATTTACTCACAAGAATTCGAAATGCAGTCAAGGCACGGCATGCGGAGGTGACGTTACCATCTTCAAAAGTAAAATTGGCTATCTTGAAAGTTTTGAAAGAAAAGAATTTTATTTCAGATTTTAAAGAAAATACTTCGGCACGGAAGGTAACCATTTTATTGAAATATAGACAAGGACGGCATAAAACACCTGCTATATCTCAGTTAAAGAGAATGAGTTGTCCAGGTAGAAGAGTGTATGTGAGACGTGATCAGTTACCCTCTGTTTTAAGTGGAATGGGAATGGTTATTCTTTCAACATCGAAAGGTGTTATGTCAGATGATGAAGCACGATCTAAAAACATTGGTGGGGAGCTTATTTGTACAGTGTGGTGAGGATTTAATATGTCACGAATTGGTAAAAAACCGGTGAATGTGCCAGATGGGGTTACAGCAACTCTCTCTGATAAGGGTACCGTCCAAATCAAGGGCCCTCAGGGGACTTCTCATTTTAATATTCCAACGGGCTGTGAAATTAAACAAGAAGATAAGAAATTAATTATTATTAATAAGAATAAAGGAAATAATGCTATTTATGGTTTAGCAAGGGCACTTTTAGCAAATGTCGTCAAAGGTGTTTCACAGGGCTTTTCAAAAGAGCTAGAGTTGGTAGGGGTTGGATATCGAGCCAAGGTTGAGGGAAGAAAAATTATTTTTACTTTAGGTTATTCAGTTCCAGTTGAATACCATTTACCAGAGGGGATTGATGCTAAGGTTGCCAATGAACGCGTTACTATCTCTGGTTCTGATAAACAAAGAGTAGGCCAAACCGCTTCAGAAATACGAAATCTTCGTCCTCCTGAGCCTTATAAAGGTAAGGGTATTAAATATGCGGATGAAGTCATTAGACGCAAAGCAGGTAAGACTATGGGCGGTTCTACAGCAGGAGCTCCAGGAGCTACTTCATGATTAAAACAAAAAAGTTCTTTCTTAGAGAGCGTAAAAAGAAAAGAATTAGAAAGAAAATTTTAGGAACAGAAGCGCGTCCAAGAGTTTGTGTTTATAAATCTAGTAAGCATTTTTATGCACAAGTGATTGATGATGTAAATCAGAAAACACTCTTTGCGGCGTCAACTGTATCAAAAGATTTTAAGGGAAAGAGTTCAAGTGATAGTCAAGGAGCAAGTCAGATTGGAGCTATCATTGCACTCAAATTTAAGGGTAAGAAGCTTGTTTTAGATAGAAATGGTTTTCTTTATCATGGACGAATTAAGGCTTTTGCAGAAGCGTTGCGGAGTGGTGGGGGAGTACTCTAGTTATGGCGCGTATTAATGTAGAGAGTTTACAATTAGAAGAGAATATTGTTCATATCAACCGTGTTGCCAAAGTAGTTAAAGGTGGACGGCGTTTTAGCTTTAGCTCTATTGTTGTTGTTGGAGACAAGAAAGGTCATGTTGGTTATGGACTAGGAAAAGCTAATGAAGTGCCTGAAGCTATTAAGAAAGCATCTCAGTCAGCACGTAAAAATATGATTCGAGTGCCCATTGTTAATGGAACTATTCCTCATGAAGTAGTAGGTCAGTTTGGAGCAAGTCGAGTGTTGCTTCGCCCTGCAGGGCCTGGAACAGGTGTTATTGCAGGAGGTGGAGCACGAGCAGTGCTCGAAATTTCAGGTGTTGAAAATATTTTGACAAAATGTCTTGGCTCACACAACAATCACAATGTGATTCGTGCTACATTTTTAGCGCTTCAAAGTTTAAGAACCGATGTCCTGCAAGCTCAATTTTCGGAGGTTCAAAGTGCAGCTCAGTAAATTAAAAGCTCCTTTTGGAGCACGTAAGAAAAGGAAACGTGTAGGTCGAGGGACTTCTTCGGGACTGGGTAAAACAGCTGGACGGGGTTCTAAAGGACAGAAGTCTCGAACAGGAAGTCATAAAACTCCTCAATTTGAAGGTGGGCAGATGCCACTCCATCGAAGACTCCCCAAATGGGGTTTTACTAATATTTTTAAAAAGGATTATGCTCTTTTAAATGTGGGTGACTTTGATAAACTAAATATGGGAGACGTTATCGATTTTTCATCTCAGAAAAAGACACTTTTTAAAATATTAGGAAATGGGAAAGTTACTAAAAAATATACCGTTAAAGCACATCATTTTTCAAAGTTAGCAAAAGAAAAAATTGAAAAAGCTCAAGGAAAAGTAGAGGTTATTTAAAGTGGCGGGTGTAGCAGGGATTACAAAAATTCCCGAATTACGGCGGCGTATTCTTTTTACATTTCTTGTTTTGGCGCTCTATCGTTTAGGTTCTTATATTCCTCTTCCTGGTATTAATGCGAGTGTTTTATCTGAATATTTTAAGGCCAATACCATTTTTGGTTTTTTTAATCTCATTGCAGGAAATGCTTTATCACAAATGTCTATCTTTGCTCTGGGTATTATGCCCTATATTAGTGCTTCTATTATTATAGATCTTTTAAAAGTTATTTGGCCACATCTTAAAGAACTTTCTCAAGAGGGGGAAGAGGGTCGCAAAAAATTAACTCAGTACACCCGTTATGGAACAATACTTCTTTGTCTTTTCCAAGGTTTTATGTTGGCTACTATGATCAGTCATGCTCCTACTCGAGGGGGATTGTCCGCGGTTCCTAATCCAGGACTGACATTTAGTCTTATGACTGTGATTACTTTAACTGCAGGAACATGCCTTATCATGTGGCTTGGAGAGCAAATTACTGCAAAGGGCATTGGTAATGGCATGTCACTTATCATTTTTGCCGGCATTGCAGCACGTGTCATTTCTGATTTTAGACAGCTTTTTTCTTTGGTAGGTCAAAAAGGTTCAACGGTCAGTGTTTTTGATGTATTTTTTATATTGGCTTTCTTGGTAGGTGTTATTGCTTTTATTGTTTTTATGGAAAGGGGGCAGCGTCGGATCCCTATTCAATATGCAAAAAGAATTTTAGGAAGGAAAATGTATGGTGGGCAAAGTACTCACTTGCCGCTTAAGATTAATTCTTCAGGGGTTATTCCTCCTATTTTTGCTTCTTCTATTTTAACTTTTCCAAACACCATTCTTCCTTTTCTTAAGGTAGGTTTTTTATCTATTGTTGCGACTCTTATTAATGATAAAGCTGTGTTTGATGTGATCTATGTTTCGCTTATTGTTTTCTTTTGTTACTTCTACACCTCTATTGTTTTTAATCCGCACGATGTTGCAGAAAATTTGAAAAAACATGGAGGTTATATTCCAGGAATTAGGCCAGGCACCTCAACAGCAGAATATCTTGAGAGAGTTTTAACACGGATTACGCTTGGTGGTGCTCTTTATATTTCAGCCGTGTGTGTGGTTCCTGATCTCATTTATGGTCAGCAGATGCACTTTATGGCCAATGCTTTTAGTGGCACGAGTGTTATCATTCTTATTGGTGTTGCATTGGACACTGTGGCTCAAATTGAATCTCATTTATTGGCAAGACATTATGAAGGGTTTATGAAGGATGCCAAAATGAGGGGTCGCAGATGAGAAGGAAGTGGCGAGGGGTGGCTTCCTCGCAACAACCTTTGAGTGGAAAGTTATCTTTGAATCTTGTTTTTTTAGGTGCTCCTGGTGCTGGTAAAGGAACACAAACTAAAAAGCTTATTTCCAAACATCATTTTATTCATCTCTCTACAGGCGATATTCTTCGCTCTATGGTGAAAAAAAAAGATCTTTTAGGATTAGAAGCCAAGGTTTATATGGATAAAGGTGCATTAGTTCCAGATTCTTTGATCCTTTCGATGATTCAAAGCCAGATGAAAGAGTCAAGAGGTTATATTTTTGATGGTTTTCCAAGAACGCTTGCACAAGCAAAAGCACTGGATCAAATTGTCTCTATCGACAAAGTTGTTTTTCTAGATGTGGTACGTTCGGATCTTCTCAAAAGACTCTCAGGAAGAAGAATTTGTAAAGGTTGTGGGCAGGAGTTTCATATTCACTTTTCCCCCTCTTCGCAAGGAAATCAATGTGATAAATGCGGAGAAGAGCTCTATCAAAGAGATGATGATAGAGAAGAGGTTGTTAAAAAAAGGCTTTTAGTTTATGAGGCCCAAACCCAACCACTCATTGATTATTATAAAAATAAATTAGTGAGAATAGATGGTACGGGTAAAGTAGAAGAAATTTTTTCAAAGATCGAGAAAAGCCTTTCCTTATGATCGAGTTAAAATCACAGGCAGAGATAGAAAAAATAAAAGTAAGTTGCCGAATGGTCGCTGAGATTCTAGAGGAATTAAAAAAGAGAGCTCATGAGGGAATGAGTACCCTAGATTTAGATAAGATAGCAGAAAAAATGATTGAAGAAAGAAATGTAAAACCAGCTTTTAAGGGCTATCGTGGTTTTCCAGCATGTCTTTGTACAAGCCTTAACAATGAAGTGGTTCATGGTATTCCCTCATCTTCTCGAAAACTTGAAAGTGGAGATCTCTTAAGTCTTGATTTCGGAGTTGTTTATGACGGTTATTATGGTGATAGTGCATTGAGTTTTGTGGTGGGTTCTCAAAAAACAGCACAGCAGAAAAAACTCTTAAAAGTAACTGAAGAGGCTCTTTATAAAGGTATTGAAAAAGTGCAAGTTGGAAATCATATTTCTGATATATCTTATGCCATTCAATCCCACGTTGAAAAAAATGGATTTTCAGTTGTTCGAGATTTTGTGGGGCATGGAATAGGACGCAGCCTTCATGAAGATCCTCAAGTGCCTAATTACGGTAATCCTCAAGAAGGCCCAGTGATTAAGGAGGGCATGGTTTTGGCTATTGAACCCATGGTTAATGTGGGTGGGTATCAGGTAGAAATATTGTCCGATGGATGGACTGTGGTAACGAAAGATAAAAGTCTATCCGCTCATTTTGAACACACTGTTGTTGTTACAAAAGATAAACCATTGATTTTGACAGAGAGAAGATGATATAAAGGAAGTTGCGATGAGCGAAAGTTTGCAGGTCCTGCCGCCTCTGGGTTCCCTCCACATCTCGTGCTCGCCATTAGGCTGCGCGCGAGTGTGGCTTGCCCACCGGCGTCACCCGCAAACTTTCACCGATTGCGATGGATGCTTCCTCTCCTCATCGCAACAACATTTAAAAAGGAAATTGAGATGAGTAAGAAAGAAGAAGCTATTGAGGTTGAGGGAGTTGTTACAGAAACATTGCCCAATGCTATGTTTCGAGTTCAGTTAACAAATGGACATAAGGTTTTAGCCCATATTTCTGGGAAGATGAGAATGTATTATATTAAGATTTTGCCTGGTGATAAGGTTCGAGTTGAACTTTCCCCCTATGATTTAACCCGTGGAAGAATTACCTTCCGTGAGAAATGAGTCTTGTTGACAACCTATAATGATATCAGTAGGATGCGGAAATTCGGAGTTTTTATTGAAAGTGCGTTCTTCTGTCAAGAAAATCTGTGATAAGTGTCAGGTGATGAGACGTCGCCGGGTTGTTCGTGTTGTTTGTGATAATCCAAAACATAAACAGAGGCAAGGTTAGTTAGCTATGGCACGTATCGCAGGGGTAGATTTGCCTCGCAATAAAAGATTAGAAATTGCTTTAACATATATTTACGGTATTGGAACAAGTCTTTCAAAAAAAATATTACAACAAGCCTCCGTTGATAAAAATAAGAAGACTGATCAATTAAGTGAAAAAGAGATTAACCAAGTTCGTGATGTTATCGAAAAAAACTATGTTGTTGAAGGAGATCTGCGACGCGAAGTTACACTTAATATTAAGAGACTTATTGATTTAGGCACTTATAGAGGTCTTCGTCATCGCAAAGGGCTTCCTGTAAGAGGTCAAAATACAAGATCTAATGCTCGAACAAGAAAGGGACCTCGCAAAACAGTAGCAGGTAAGAAATCAGTAAAAA
This sequence comes from uncultured bacterium, assembly GCA_964373325.1. Taxonomy (GTDB): domain Bacteria; phylum Bdellovibrionota; class JACOXK01; order JACOXK01; family JACOXK01; genus CAYJUJ01. The sequence continues at coordinate 6,751 of CAYJUJ010000001.1, read as the reverse complement.
CGTTGAAGGGTTAATTTGAGGAATTAAAAATAAAGTGGCAGAAACAGAAGTTGTTAAAGAAGAAGTATCAGAGGTTCCCAAGAAGCGGAAACCAGCTCGCAAAAAAGTTAAAAAAAATGTTGCGGTAGGAGTTGTATATATTCGAGCTAGTTTTAATAACACCATTGTTACGATTGCAGATACACAAGGCAATGTGATTTCTTGGGGTAGTTCCGGGGTTAAGGGTTTTAAGGGTTCTAGAAAAGGAACCCCTTATGCAGCAGGTTTGGCTGCCGATGAGGCTATTAGGAAAGCTTTGGATGTAGGATTGAGAACTGTTTCTGTGAAGATTAAAGGACCTGGTGCAGGGCGAGAAAGTGCGCTTCGCTCTTTACAAGCATCTGGTTTGAAAGTGACGGTTATTGAGGATATAACACCTATTCCTCATAATGGTTGTCGTCCCTCAAAGCGCCGTAGGATTTAATATGTCACGTTATATTGATGCTGTTTGTCGACTCTGTCGGCTTGAAGGAATGAAACTCTATTTGAAGGGAGACCGTTGTTATACAGATAAGTGTGCTATTGATAGACGAGCCTATCCTCCTGGTCAGCATGGAAGAGCAAGAGTTAAACATTCGGACTATAGTTTACAATTGCGTGAAAAGCAGAAAATCCGTTTTATGTATGGCATGGGAGAGGCCCAGTTTTCCATATTTTTTAAAAAAGCTGAGAAGATGAAAGGCCCAACTGGGCCCAATCTTTTGGCATTGTTAGAAAGAAGACTTGATAATGTTATTTATCGTTTAGGGTTTGCAACGTCGCGAGCTGAAGCTCGTCAACAAGTAAGGCATGGTTTTTATAATGTGAACGGGCGTAAAGTAAATATTCCGTCGTTTCTTGTAAGAAAAGGGGCTGTGATAGAAATGAGACGATCCCTGCAGCGTGTAACCCAAGCTTTAGAATCATCAGGAAAAAGAGAACGACCAGCATGGCTCGATGTTGATTCTAAGGCATTGAAAGGAATGATCAAAGAACTCCCCGTAAGAGAAGATATCACAATGCCGATCGATGAAAAACTTGTTGTCGAGTATTATTCACGATAATAAAAAAAGGGGGCAATGAAAGATGTTATCTAGAGTGGTTTATGAAAATTGGAGAGGGCTTATAAGACCTAAGAATGTTGAGGTTGAAAAAGAAACTTTTTCACCAACTTATGGCAAGTTTGTTATAAAGCCTTTAGAAAGAGGTTATGGTTTAACTCTTGGAAACTCTTTGCGAAGAATTTTACTTTCTTCTTTAAGAGGGTGTGCCATTACCAGTATTAAGCTTGAAGGGGTTTTACATGAATTTACATCTATACCGGATGTAGTTGAAGATGTTACAGATATTATTCTTAATTTTAAGGAAGTGCGTTTTAGAATGCATGGTGAAGAGTCTAAAGTGGTTAAAATTTCTAAAAAGGGGCCTGGAGTTGTAACAGCCCGTGATCTTGAAGTTGATAATACAATAGAAGTTTTAAACCCCGATCAACATATTTGTACGGTTTCAAAGGGTGGTACCTTTAATGCCGAGTGTGTTGTTAAATGGGGGCGAGGCTATGTTGTAGCTGAGGAGAATAAATCTCAGGATGATCCGGTTGGCTCCATAGCATTAGATACTTTTTTCTCTCCCATTCGTAAGGTAAATTATAATGTTACCCATGCACGGGTTGGGCAAAGAACGGATTATGATAGATTAGTTATAGAAGTGTGGACTGATGGAAGTGTTAATCCTGATGTTGCTGTTGCTTACGGTTCTAAAATCTTAAAAGATCAACTTTCTGTATTTATTAGTTTTGGAGAAGATGAAGAGCCAGAAGTTACTACAGAAAGTGGTCCTAAAGTGAATCAAAATCTATTTAGATCAGTAAGTGAGTTGGAATTATCTGTGAGAAGTGCCAATTGTCTTAAAAATGCTAACATCAAAACAATTGCAGAATTAGTTACAAAAAGTGAGGGAGAAATGCTAAGAACCAAAAATTTTGGTCGCAAATCTCTCAATGAAATTAAAGAAATTTTAAAGACAATGGGGCTTCATTTAGGTATGAAAATAGAGGATGTTCCTTCGCCTGCGGAAGGAGAAGAGTCCCCCGCGGGAGATGACTCTGATTCTGGGACTGATTCTGAGTCAGGGGAAGAAGACGTCACTCATTAAAAAAATATGAGACATTTAGTTAGTGGTCGAAAATTAGGTCGTACAGCCTCGCATCGTCGGGCGATGCTTTCTAACCTTGCAACTTCTCTTATTAAGTATGGGAGAGTCAAAACCACGTTAGCAAAAGCAAAGGAAGTGAGAGGTCTTGCTGAGCGTCTTGTGGGATGGGCTAAGCAAGGGGATTTAAGTGCGAGAAGGCTCGCGCGAGTGTATGTTGATGAAAAACAAGCTTTGCAAAGGTTATTTTCAGAACTAAGCCCCAGGTTTCGTGATCGACAGGGTGGTTATACAAGGGTTTATAAAAGTGGTTGGCGTGCGGGGGATGCTGCACCCATGGCACTTATCGAATACCTAGGCGAAGAAATAGTTCATAAGCACAAAGAGCAAAAAACTAAAAAAGAGAAAAACAAACAAACTGAAACACGGAAGAAAAAACAAGGGTTTTTAGAAAAGGAACATAAAAAAGAACAGAAATTACACGCTGAAGAAGAACAAGCTATTGTTAGTGAGGCAGGACATAAGAAAACCTTTTTTAGAAAAAGTTCAAAGGGTGTAGGGCGTAGTGGCGGTAGTAAAAAAGGTGTAACGTGAAAGGAGGAAAAAGTAACATGAGTAAAAAAGTTTTTTTGTTAATGGTATTGGTTTTGGTTATGGGACTTCACTGTTCCAAAAAGAAAGTAACAGAGGAAGCCTCAGGCCGAAGTGATGGAGATTTCAGAACCATTACTTTTGATTTTGATAAGTATGACATTCGAGGTGATGCCAGAGATATATTGGCACACAATGCAGATTATCTAAAAAAGAATCCTAAAATGGAAGTTCAAGTAGACGGTCATTGTGATGAAAGAGGTAGTACTGAATATAATTTAGCTTTAGGGCAACGAAGAGCTAATGCAACAAAAGCATATCTTGTTAATCTTGGCGTTGTATCTTCACGGGTCTCAACCATTAGTTATGGAGAAGAAAGACCGGTAGATGCAGGTCATGATGAATCTGCATGGGATAAAAACAGACGAGCTGAGTTCCGAATAACTTCAAAGTAGAAATATGAAAAAGAAAGGCATTTTGCTATTATGCCTTATTTTTCTGTCTCACTGTGCTGGCATGCCACCCAACAAGGATTATGCGCGGGCTAAGATGGCTATTTTGTCTGCGGAGAAGGTGGGGGCAAGAATTTATGCTCCTCTTGCCTTTGAAAGATCCAAAAAATATTTAAAACAATGTGATGGAGCTTATTATGAGAGGCTCTATTCTGAGGCTAAACGTTATGCTCTTCTTGCTTTAGAAGCCGCAGAACGAGCAGAAGAAGAGGCTTTGGAAAAGAAAAAGGGTAAAGAGGGTGTTGTTGAAGATGTTGACTAGAAAAAATATTTTTTTCTCAATGGTTTGTGTACTTTTTTTAAGTTCTTGTGCTTTATTTGAGAAGAAAGAAGGTGAAAGAGTGCCCGCAGAAGAAAATGGTAGTCAGGGGGATGTAGATCAACTTATGAAAGATAGGGCAGAACTGCGAGCCGAGATTGACACTCTTAAATCGGAACTTACTTCTTTGAAAGGAGAAGTAGAAAGCAATCATCATAAATTCAGTGAATTAGACCAGAGGGTTTCAGATTCTCTAAATTCTCTAGAGAGGCGAGTCGTTGATTTAGAAACAAAAGAAAAAACACCCATTAAAACATCTGCTATCAATTTATATAAAGAGGGCAAAAAGAAGTTCGATGAAAAAAAATACAATGAAGCTGTTTCAAACCTTAAATTACTAGTAGAAAGCTTTCCAAAATCTCAACTTGTCATAGAGGCATATTATATGATGGGTGAGGCCTATTTTGAATTGAAAGATTATGAGACGGCTATTTTGGAATTTGATATTGTTCGAAAAAAGTTTCCAAAATCAAAGTTTTTAGTACCCTCTCTTTATTCTGAAGCCCTTTGCTTCGAGAAGATTGATTCCATTAATGAAGCTAAACTCCTTTTAAAAACCATTATTGAAGAATATCCAAAAAACAAATTAGCTAAAAAAGCCAAACTAGATCTTAAAAGGCTTGAAAATCTCAAACAACCCAAGAAACCATGAAAGGTAAAATACTTTCGTTAGTGTCTATTACGCTTTTTCTTTCTTTATCTTGCACAAAAAAAGAAAAGCCTTGGCAAATAGTGTTTGAATCAGAGAAACAATCTGAAAATCTTACTCTTATTTACAGCAATAATGTTCAAGGTGAAATTGAACCCTGTGGGTGTATCAGAAATCCTGTTGGAGGTATTGTTAGGAAGGCGCAGTTTTTTGAAAATCTAGAAAAAGAAAAAAAAGCTCCTTTTTTTTATTTTGATACAGGTGATCTTTTTTTTAAATCCACCCAAGTTCAAGGCTTCTTAGAAAATCAGTTTAAAATTCAGGCTGAAATTCTTATGGAAACATACTCAACTTTGCCTGTGACTGCCATTACAGTAGGAGAGAAGGATTTTGCGTTAGGAAGGGATTTTTTAATAGAAGGGCTTAAAAAACATCATATTCCTGTTGTGAGTAGTAACATCATCGATTCTTTGAGTGGCAAGCCTCTTTTTCAAGATTATAAAATTCTTGACGTTAATGGTCAAAAAATGGGTATTTTTGCACTTACTGATCCAGGCCATTTTACGGAACTTTCTCATTTAAATCTTAATATAACAGTAGAGGATCCATTTTTAGTTGCAAAGAGAGTTCTTAAATATTTTAGAAAAAATAAGGTTGATCATGTCATTCTTTTATCTCATTTGGGCCTAGCCAACGATGTTAAACTAGCACTTACCATTTCTGGAATTGATATCATTATAAGTGGGCATTCTGAAGATATGTTGAAAGATCCGAGACAGGTCAAGAATACCCTTGTCATGCAGGCTGGGCATCAAGGGCACTTCATGGGACAGATAGATCTTTTCCTAGATAAAAACACCAAAAAATTCAAATACAAAATTCTTCCCCTAGATACAACTCTTGAACCAGGGCCAGAAAGAATAAGAGAGCTTGTGAAGCGTTTTAAAAATTTTCTTCAAAAGGAAGCCGAGGGTAGTTCTAGCTCAGAGCTTCACAAAAATTCTATTGGTTATGAAACATCGTCTTATTGTATTCAGTGCCATCAAAAACAAGCACAGGCTTGGAAAACTTCTCATCATGCTGCTGCTTTTCTTCCTCTCTTCATAAAAGATCAGCATAATAACAAAGAGTGTGTTACTTGCCATACTGTTGGATTTCATCAAACAGGTGGGTTTAATGATTTACGCTTAGCAACGCTCAAAAAAAACAAGGCTATTGATCAAGTAAAAATCGTGGAAGCTATGATTCTTGAAAAGGGTGAGCTTAAGAAACCACTGAGAGAGCTCATTGAGAAAAAAATAAGTGAGTTTAACAAATTGGTTAAGGAAAATGAGGGTCAATCTGTAAAATCTTTTTATGAGATCCAGGTTGGTGCACTGAATAAAATAAAAAGTCAGAAGAGTTTGAGGGGAACTCATATTTCTTTCTTTGATAACAGGGAAATTTACAATTACTTAAAAACCTTGTATATACAGGCTCTTGATAGGGAAAAACCAGACAAGAATTATTGGGGAGTTCAGTGTGAGCATTGCCATGGGGGAAGGCGTGGTCATCCTTTTGAAAGAGCTGATTTTCCAAAAAAAGTGGATACCGATTCTTGCCTTACCTGTCATAATAAAATTCACAGCCCCCGTTTTAATGTAAAGAGTTTTAATCTTGTTCAAGGAAGAGACAAAGCTGGAAAATTTGACTTCATCTGCGCCCAAGGAAAGCCCTAGGGATCATTATTATATACTAGGTATTGAATCCTCGTGTGATGATGCAGCGGCAGCCATCTTTTCTACTCGTGAAGAAAAATTACTATCACACATCGTTTCCTCTCAAGAAAAAATTCATATTCCTTATGGGGGTGTTGTTCCAGAGTTAGCATCTCGGCATCATTTTAAAAATATTCCTTGGGTTGTAGATAGAGCTTTAGAAAAAGCTAAACTTACCTTTGATGATATGAATCTCATTGCCGTTACCCATGCCCCCGGTTTAGTTGGAAGTTTATTGGTCGGGCTCTCTTATGCTAAGGCATTAAGCTATTCTAAGAAAATTCCTTTTATTGGGATTCATCATATCGAAGCACACCTTATGGCTATCCATTTAGAAAAAAAAGTAGACTATCCTTATATTGGACTTGTTGTTTCCGGAGGCCATACCAGTCTTTATTATGTCAAAGATTTTGGTTTTTATGAGCTTATGGGATGTACCGTTGACGATGCTGCTGGGGAGACTTTTGACAAAGTAGCTAAATTTTGTGGGCTTCCCTTTCCAGGTGGACCCATCATTGATAAACTAGCGCAAGAAGGAAATCCAGAAGCCATTGATTTTCCAAAATCTTTTATAGATGAAGATCATTTTCAATTTAGTTTTAGCGGTTTAAAAACTTCCGTGATTCAGTATGTGAAGAAAAATCCACAAACTTCCTTGAAGGATGTTTTAGCTTCTTTTCAAGAAGCCATTGTTTCTGTATTGGTAGATAAAACTATTAAACTAGCAAAGTTAAAAAAATGCCCTCGTGTTGTT